>CAZVAO010000175.1:0-2504 GCA_964625175.1 uncultured Clostridiaceae bacterium | reverse complement strand
AGTGCTTTTTATATGGCGCGCCCAGCAGGATTCGAACCTGCGACCCCCGGATTCGCTTCAAACGTTGAATAACGTATCGAAAACGTTCATTTCTGCTGATTCTACAACGATTCTTTACAGGATTTAACGTAATCAATACGTTTCTATACAAAACTAAAGGGTTAAAAAGGGTTAATTTAAGCTGCCAACACAAATAGCAATTACTAATTTGTACCTTTCTCAAACAACGGATCAATTATTTCCTGTAGTTCTATGAACAAGGTATCATCAAATTCAGAGAAATTCCATACCTCCCACTCCAATCCAACTCCACCTTCACTATCATCTTCAACTACGACCTTAAGAATATGAGTTGGCCATATTGAATAACGGTACCTAACATTGTTCAAAGTAGTTTCAATCGAAAATGAAGGCCCCAGAATAAAGTCTTCTATTTCGAATGTCCTAAACTCCCTGTCTAGAATTTTGTTAATCCTATCAATAACCTTTTTGTCATGTAAATAGTGTTCATCAATCATACCGCGCCTTATAATCATTTCGTTACGAGTACTGAGATAGATTGTAAATAATACGGCTATAAACACTCCTAATGCAATGAATCTCATATATCTTTTCATATAATTTCCTTAGTTCAAATAGCAGGTACTATGCCAGTAAAGATCCACACTATAATAGTTTACCATTAGTGTAAGGGTACCACTAACTGTTGCTGGGTGAGCCAACGTATTGCTTGTGTAATATGGGTCTCTAAGGTAATAAATACTCCCACTGGACACGCTATGAGCGTAACCACAAATTACAACCCCATGACCATAAGATCCATTTAACGACAGAAATGCTGCAATCACTGGCTTATCATCATCTATCTCGTAACATACATCAGTTAAGTTTAGTGAATAGCTACAATCAGTGCTACTGATATTATAAATATCATCCAATGCATCTTCTACATCTTGCATTGAAGCTCCACCAATGTATGGGATCCCTTGTAAGTCAGCAACCTGTTGAGCTGTCTTGTTTATCCCTGTTTTATACTGTCCTACTGATGCAACGTTAGCCGCCCAACATAAGTCATACGTCTGAGATTTGTGGGGTAAGTCTAATTTGTTATACATCTGAGTACGGAGTATAGTAACTTGAGGTACATCCAAAACCAAGTACTCACTCATACTTCCTATAACTATAGAATCAGTATCTAATTCCTCCGCTTTCACCTTTGAGCTTTTTAATACTTTCATTCCACTACTAGGGTTGATATCTTTTGCTAGCTTTATCTCGTCTTTCCCTAATATATATAATGAGCCAGAATCATGAATTATTGCGAATTTTGTATTCTTATCATTGCCTATAAACTCATTTAACTCCTTGGCAAACTCAGTATTAAGCAATGTGGTAGAATTCCCGTTCTCATCAGAAAGAACAGTCAAAATTGCAATAACTTCACCATTAGCGCAAACAGGGTAGTACTCAATGGTTTCATCTACTACAAAGCTTTTATCTTCTCGTACAGAGTAAGGACGTACTGGATTTGATAAATATACATTATCAAAGCTTACTGAGCTTAGCCCATAATCTTCAGCCTCCATACTAATTAACTGAACCATACGAGTCGCTATTTGTTCCAAGCTAAATACATTGATAACGTCTTCTTTATCAGGTTGTGCATATGCTGTTATACTTAGCAACATGGCCAAACATACAATTAATATTAGAATTTTTTTCATTAAATTTCTCCTTAATACAGTTTTTGGCTAACATATTACGAAATTTATTTTCCATATTATGCAATAAGTTGACCTCATAGCAGCAACAGACTGACTTCTCCTCCATAGTTATTTTTGTTAGGTATATACTATCATATAAATACTTTTTTTGGTAGTTTTTATAAAGAATTATTTATTAAACAATTTTTTATAATATTATCCTTAAATACTCACTACAGTAAAAAAATTTTCTTGATGGATACTCCTCGTTATCACTTAACTAGCTAATTCCAGTTTGTACTCAATCAGAAATCTCATCAGTGCAATATTTGCACTAATGAATAGGTAGGTGAGTAAGGCCTATAGGCTAACACAACGAATTTTATCACATAACGTTTAATAATGGCGGTAATTATTGGTTTCGGTAATCCCGAAGCAAACTCAGTCGCAAACTCAGAAAACATGCAATAAAAACAGCCACAAATCGGTGGCTGTTTTGTGTTTAATTATTCATTTACTTTCGGCAAACATCAGCTAAGTCAAGTAGTTTCTCAATTAGATCAATCGCATCTTTTGACTTTCTAAACCAATCATATACTGCATTTGACCCTCTACCAATTATTAGCCCTGGGAAAATAAATCCGACCTACGGAATTGTGAATGCAAACCCCAATTCTTTAAAGATGTCAATCCCAGCACCAAATGCAAACAAGATACCAATTGCTCAGGTCCTAATACTGAATTGTTCAAACTCTAACCTCCTAATACATATTTACTCAATAATGCAAAAAGCAACGTAAC
>CAZVAO010000174.1:0-2522 GCA_964625175.1 uncultured Clostridiaceae bacterium | reverse complement strand
GTGGTTTGCCCTGATATCCCTGGAGAAATGGGTGCCTTTGGAGCGGCTTTGATCGCACTAGAAGAAGGCCGAGCGGTCGCAGAATCGACGCTATTATCGCTGCAAGCGCTCAACGACTTTACGGTAGAAAGCGATTTTCGGCGTTGCCAGGGCTGCAGCAATAACTGTTTACTAACCATTAATCATTTTAATGATCAACGCGTCCACATCACGGGTAACCGCTGTGAAATCGGTGCGGGTAAAGCAAAGGTCAATCAAGATATTCCTAATTTGTTTCAATACAAGTATCAGAGAGTGTTTGATTATCAATCGCTCCCTAGCGAACAGGCCCAGCGCGGGCAAGTAGGCATCCCACGGGTTTTGAATATGTATGAGAACTACCCCTTCTGGCATCGCTTTTTCACAGAACTGGGCTACCAGGTGGTGCTTTCGCCAAGCACAACGAAGCAGATTTATGAGGAAGGATTAGAAACCATCCCCTCGGAGTCAATTTGTTACCCAGCAAAGTTAGTGCATGGACATATTAACCATCTAGTGGATGCGGGATTGCAATTTATCTTTTACCCCGCCATTGTGAATGAGGATATTGAATATGCCGAGGCCCAAAACGGCTATAGCTGCCCAATCGTGACCTCATATCCAGAGACCATCAAACACAATGTGGATAAACTAGAACAAGTGGATTTCTTTTATCCATTCATTCCTTTTGATAATGTAGCAAAGTTGAAAACGCGCTTAGCTCAGGCTTTCCAAAAGTATCAGATCACAGAGCAAGAAATCAATCGTGCTGTTGACCTTGGTTGGGAAGAACGCAATCGCTATCAGCAGGATATTCGCAAAAAAGGAGAAGAAGTACTATCCTATTTGCGCAGCACAGGTAAGAAAGGCATCGTTTTGGCGGGTCGACCTTATCATGTGGATCCTGAGGTCAGCCACGGATTAGACCACATTATTACGGGCTTAGGAATGGCTGTTTTGACCGAGGATTCGATTTGTCACTTGAATACAAATACGACGTCATTAAGAATCTTAGATCAATGGAAATACCACACACGTCTTTATCAAGCGGCCGCCTATGTGGTTACAAATCCAGATGTTGAGCTTGTTCAATTGAATTCCTTTGGGTGTGGGCTCGATGCCGTTACTTCCGATCAAGTTATGGAAATCCTCTATGAGCATAATAGAATCTACACACTCATCAAAATTGACGAAGTGAGCAATGTTGGGGCTATCAGGATTCGATTGCGATCACTCGAGGCCGCGATGGCATCCCGCGATCTGCAAGACGACCGCGTGAACGATTTTGTGCCCTATACCAAGATTGTTTTTACCGAAAAAATGAAAAAAGAGCATACGATTTTAATCCCGCAAATGTCACCCATCCACTTTGATTTAATTAAGCCTGCCCTCAAGGCAGAAGGATTTAATGTTGAAATTATGCCGAGCGTTGATGTAGCGGCAATCGATGAGGGGCTTACTTACGTCAATAATGATGCCTGTTATCCATCGATTATTACAACAGGTCAGGTCATGAAAGCTTTAAAATCGGGTAAATATGATTTGGATCGCGTTTCGGTCTTTATGACTCAGACGGGTGGTCCCTGTCGGGCTTCCAACTATGTCGGTTTTATCCGCAAAGCGCTTAAGGATGCAGGGATGGAGCAGGTTCCCGTGATATCAGTGAATCTAGCGGGACTAGAGAGTAATCCCGGCTTCAAAATTACCCCTTCATTAATCAATAAAGGATTGATTTCACTGGTGTACGGGGATGTCTTCCAAAGAGTCCTCTATGCCACTCGAGCTTATGAAGCCGTTAAGGGCCAGGCTCAAGAACTGTATCTATCCTGGAAAGAGCGCATAAACAGCGATTTAATTAACGGTAGCTTCTTCAAAATGGTCCGCAATGTACGCAGTATTGTCCGGGAATTTGATGCGATTGAACGCATCAAGCAGATTAAGCCCAAAGTGGCGATTGTCGGCGAAATCCTCGTGAAGTACCACCCGACGGCAAATAATAATTTACTAGAAGTTTTGGAGGGTGAGGGGGCAGAGGTCGTTGTTCCAGATTTACTGGATTTCTTCCTGTATTGTGCCTATAACAATGTCTACAAATATATGGAGCTATCAGGCTCATTCAAAACAAACGTCTATGCCAAAATATCAATTTGGGTGATTGAGTTATATCGCAGCGCAATGAAGAAAGCTTTGGCGGCCAGCGAGCACTTTAGAGCGCCAACGCGTATTGAACAAAAGGCATCGAAAGCGAAAGAGCTAATTTCACTGGGAAATCAGGGTGGCGAAGGCTGGTTTTTGACAGGGGAGATGATGGAACTTATTGAGCATGGCATCAGCAATATTGTCTGTGTGCAACCCTTTGCCTGTTTACCGAATCACGTCATGGGTAAGGGTATGATCAAACCCTTGCGCCGCAAGTATCCACAAGCGAATATTGCGGCAATTGACTATGATCCAGGGGCCAGTGAAGTCAATCAGATTAACAGGATTAAGTTGATGATGGCAAC
>CAZVAO010000173.1:0-2541 GCA_964625175.1 uncultured Clostridiaceae bacterium | reverse complement strand
TCATCGACAAATTTACATTGTGCATCTGCACTCGCATAGACCTCTGCGACGGCTCTCAGTTGCGAATTCGACCCAAAGAGTAGATCCACGTAAGAGGCGGTCCATTTCTTCTCTCCAGTGTCGCGATTAAACCCTTCAAACACACTCTGATCATCAGTTGGTTTCCAGGCAACCGCCATGTCGAGTAAGTTCACAAAGAAATCATTTGTTAATGTACCCGGATTAGCGGTAAAGACCCCATGCTTTGTTCCCTGATAATTAGCTTCCAACACGCGCATGCCACCGATTAATACGGTCATTTCAGGTACAGTGAGTTTAAGTAATTGGGCTTTATCAATCAATAAGTCCCCAGCTGAAGTAGCGTAGTTGCCTTTCAGATAATTTCTAAATCCATCGGCAATCGGTTCGAGCACAGCAAATGAATTAACGTCGGTTTGCTCTTGAGAAGCATCGGTACGGCCAGGTTTGAAGTGCACACTCACATCATGGCCTGCCTTCTTAGCCGCTACTTCTATTGCTGCAGAGCCTCCCAGAACAATTAAGTCCGCAAGAGACACACATTTTCCTGTTGGTGACAAGGCATCGAATTCTTTTTTAATGCCCTCATAAACAGCCACTACTTTGCTGAGCTTCTCAGGTTCATTCACTTCCCAGTCTTTCTGAGGCGCTAAACGAATACGAGCTCCGTTCGCTCCACCACGATAGTCCGATCCTCTAAAAGTGGATGCCGATGCCCAAGCAGTCATCACTAAATCGCGAATCGTCAATTCAGAATCGATTATTTTACTCTTTAAATAGGCAATATCTTGTTCATCGATTAATTGACAATTATTCTCAGGAACTGGGTCTTGCCAAATTAAATCTTCCGCGGGTACTTCTGGTCCAAGGTAGCGCGACTTCGGACCCATATCCCGATGAGTCAATTTAAACCAAGCACGCGAAAAAGCATCCGCAAATTCCTGAGGATTCTCTAAATAATGCTTTGCGATCGGTCGATAAATCGGATCCATTCGTAACGCTAAGTCAGCGGTCGTCATCATTGGCATTAAGCGCTTCGTCGCATCTTGAGCACCCGGGACCGTCGCTGCTGCAGGATCCGTCGGATGCCACTGCCAAGCGCCTGCTGGGCTCTTGACTAGATCCCAATCGTAAGCAAACAAGGTCTCAAAATAGTTGTTGTCCCACTTAATCGGCGTGTCATTCCAAGCTCCCTCAATCCCACTGGATATTGTATCCTCACCTTTTCCTGTTCCAAAACTACTCTTCCAACCTAAACCTTGCTCTTCAATCCCAGCTGCTTCTGGCTCTCGACCGACGTGGCTAGCGCTTGCAGCACCATGGCATTTACCAAAAGTATGACCACCAGCGACAAGCGCAACGGTTTCTTCGTCATTCATACCCATTCTAGCAAAAGTTTCTCTTATGTCACGCCCTGAAGCGACAGCACTTGGTTGACCATTAGGCCCTTCTGGGTTGACATAAATCAAACCCATCTGAACTGCAGCTAATGGATTCTCAAGATCACGCTCTCCCGTATAGCGATTATCGCCTAACCATTCTGTTTCTGTGCCCCAGTAAGTATCCCGTTCGGGTTCCCAGATATCCTCGCGGCCCCCTCCAAAGCCAAAGGTTTTAAAGCCCATGGACTCCAAAGCGCAGTTTCCTGCGAGAATCATTAAATCGGCCCATGAAATTTTCTTGCCATACTTTTGTTTAATTGGCCATAACAGACGGCGAGCCTTATCAAGATTTACGTTATCTGGCCAACTATTAAGGGGTGCAAACCTTTGATTACCTGTTCCCCCACCGCCACGTCCATCGCCGATTCGATAAGTTCCAGCACTATGCCAGGCCATTCGAATGAAAAGTGGTCCATAGTGACCATAGTCGGCAGGCCACCATTCTTGAGAATCGTTCATCAGTGCGTTTAAATCTGCCTTTAAGCTCTTGAAATCCAGTTCTTTGAATTCGTCTGCATAATTAAAGCACGCCCCCATGGGATTAACCTTACTAGTATTCTGCTGCAATATACCAAGGTTCAACTGATTCGGCCACCAATCACGATTCGTTGTACCCCCTGCACTACCTTTGGCAGTCATTCCTGTTACAGGACATTTCCGTTCTTGACTCATTAGATCGTCTCCTTTCATGTAATCAATTTGCCTTATTTATTTAATTAAACCAGAAATAAACCTGTAACGCATTCATTGCACGTGGTCGATTTCTGATGTTTTAGGTGTCGATATGATTTATAAATAACAGCCAAAGTGTGATTAACCTAATTATATCATATTTTTGAGTATATTAAACAAGTTTTAAGTCCCGATTAACCCCACAATTTTACTAAATCAGAACCCCTCAGTTTCCCTTACTTACATTTAAACATTGAATTTTGAGATGAACTCAGAACGCGATTTGACACCAACCTTCATATAGATATTAGATACATGTTTCTTCACAGTTGACAATCCAATGTGGAGTGTTTTCCCCACCTCTTGATTGCGTTTTCCTTGCAAAACGAGTAAAGCAACTTCAATTTCT
>CAZVAO010000172.1:0-2602 GCA_964625175.1 uncultured Clostridiaceae bacterium | reverse complement strand
CAATTATGTTGACAGAATACACCTTGTGGCTAGAGCAATTGCGGATTGGGTTATTTATTACTTGGAACTTGAGCTTAAGCCCAAGTATCGTGAGAAAGCGCCAGCGGCTGTTGCATTGAGGGAAGGCGCCGCGATCGTCTATGACAAGCTAACGCAGTGGGGTCTAAACGCTTTAATGTCTCTAGACAAGAAAGGCATTCTGTCTTATGAATCCTGGGAGTCAACGATCATAGCAGGTGAACCGCTGCCTTCATGGGCTTTAATGATTGCACTAGATAAAGCCACCGCCCATATGCCGGATACACAGGAATAATAAGCCTATGACGAAGGAGCAACTAGTTGACCATTTACTTACGGAGATCAGAGATCTAGGAAAGTCTGTTTCCACTATCGGTATAGACGTTGCGAAGATGGGGGATAAGGTTGAAAACCTACAGATAAAGATAGCGACATACAACGGTCTTATTGAGAAGCTTAACGAATGTGCAGTGCTGATCAAAGACAACACCACGCTTGCACAATCAAACGCAAAGCAAATCACTAAGCAGCAAGCTGAAAAGTCGAAGGTCAGTTGGTTGTGGTATTCGACGATTGTTGGTGGGGGCATAGCACTAGCATATGCCCTAGTAAAATATTTACTAATAGGAGGTTAGAATTTTTTAGATAGCGTAGCAATTGTAGTAACAGTCACTGTATTGGTGTTGCTTGCATATATCGTTCAAGAGACCATTGAGTTTCTCAAACGCGCTTTTCCATTGCTAAACGTGATCAATGAAATAATCAAAAAGTGGGTGCAGATATTCGTTTTGATGTCATTTGCTCTAGGCTTGCTAATTGCTTATGGAGCAAATCTTGATCTATTTGAGTTAATGAACATACCGGTTGAGTTACCATATGTGGGCATGATATTAGCAGCGACTATAATCGGAGCAGGCTCTAATAAGGCTTATGAGATCCTTAAAGGCGCGAGGGAGAGACGAAATATAAATCTAGACGAAACCACAGACGAAGAATTATTTAAACCACCCGAAGATACTATTAATTTGTTGGGATAGAATATAAAGAATTGTTAAAGAGCCACCCATTGCGGTGGCTCTTTTTGTTAAAAAACTTATTTTTAACTTATTTTTATAATAATATCCTTTTTTTAGTGTTAACATGCTTGATTTACCCAACAGCCAGACGTACAATTGTAATACAACAAATATGAATAGATATATGGGGGTGTATGAAGAAAAGTCGTGACTAGCAATTTTGTGTGAATACTTAATTAATTAGTGGAAAGTAGGTAAAAATGCAAATTGTTGCTAGGCTAACAGAAAACTTACATATAAAGCGAGGAGTTCTGTTCGCCTTATTACTATTAATATGTTTAACTCCAATGTATGAAGTAAAAGCATTGTCCTCATCAAAAACGACGTCCAGTACAATCTATTCAATTTGCTGGGAAGATATTCCTATGTATATTTCACAACCATTCGAGAGGCGAGTAACATCCATATACGATGATAATTTTGTTAGTGATGCAATCGAAGAGGTTAAGCTGTTTTCTGCAACCCCAGAGCCATATAATGAATACTATGATGTGTCTGTAGTTTCTATGAAAGTTGACATTGCTGATTCATACTACTATTTAGTCACAAATAACGAGTTAATACTAACAAATGATAATTGGGTTCATAGTAATAAACATTATACGGGTAATCCTATAACGAATATGTTGTCAGGAGTGTCATATGATGTCATCGGTACAGCCTCTGTATTTTTCAGTGAGAATTGCTCTCCACAGGTAATTACAAAGACTGTTACTCTGACGATCAGTAATCCTTATCATTAAAAATAAGAGTGTAATGGAGAGTAAGAAAATGAAAAATAAGAAGCTTGTAGCCACTATCGCTATTCTAGTACTTGTAATATCAGTAGTTGGTTTATCATATGCAGCTTTAACAAACTTTGATCCTTTTGATATAGGCAAGAAGATAGTCGATGCTGAAACGGAATATGGCGAAACTGTTGCCGCATATGTGGATGATATCCCTATTTATAAAGTAGAAGTAGAAAATGCTAGAAATGCTATGAACCGGCTAACAAGAGATTCAGAAGCCAGTACGGAAGAAGCTTTGGACCATGTGATTAGAAGACAGGTTGCATACAATGAAGCTGTTAAAATGGGATTTATGGTATCAATTGAAGAAGTTGATGCAATAACCAGTTCAAATCTAGAACTTTTAAGGGCGTCCTTGGATAGTTCTAATCAAGAAGAGCGAGAGAATGCTGAACAGGTCTATAATAGTATGCTTGAGCTCATCAAAGGTATGGGGTTGCCTACAATAGAAGCATACAACGCGGAGTACTTAAATCCATATATGCAACTTACAATGACAACGAAGGCACTCCATGATGATTTTATTAAGCAGTATACTGTAGGCTCAGAATTAACAGAGGATATGGTAGAGGAATACTATGAGGAGTATCTGGATGGGTTAGTGTCTCGTGCCAAGATAGTTGTAACTCCATAATTAACCCTTTTTTAACCACTCAGTTTTATATAGAAACGTATTGATTACGTTAAATCCTATAAAGAATCGTTGTAGAATCAGCA
>CAZVAO010000171.1:0-2659 GCA_964625175.1 uncultured Clostridiaceae bacterium | reverse complement strand
CTATTCTATAACAATTCAGCATGTTAGCTCGGCCCTACCCCATATAAATATCAAAAAAAAACCCCCGCCCCTCGTAAGAGGCGGGGGTTGCGTATTACATGTTGAACCTATCCGGTGATAGGCATCCTCACTTTGGGTGCGTGGGGATTAGGCGAAGTTGGCGTCTGTAACGTTAGCCAGTGTATCACCAAAGTCAATAATACCGATCAACTGGACAGACGTGAAGTCTGCATCAGCATTATCTGTAGCATCTTCTGCAACAAGATTATAGACTTTGTACTCACCATCGTTCAAGTCGTTTTCAACCATGACGATATGGTTGTAAGTGTCACCAACCAGATCTGTAATGCTTGCAACGTCCAGATCAGCTTCCTGAATGTTACCCCAGGCATCATCGGCATCGGTGTTATCATTGTGCAATGCAGCAAGGAGCTTGTCTGCATCCAGACCAGCCCAGGTCTCATCATCAGAGTTAGTAGTCAGGTCCCCCAGATCCTGGGCGAAGTCGTTAATAATAGTTACTTCGTCAAGGTCAGCAGTCGTGTCGGTGTTCAGAGTTTGAGCATAGTCAACTGCTGTCACGTCAGAACCGGATGCAGAGGTTTGTGCATTAAGATAAGAACTAAAATCGATCATATCCATTGCGGCACCGGCTTCGGTGAAGTTCACAACAGTGTCATGACCGTTGTCGAAGTTTTCGTATACCAGCGTGTTGTTGGATGCGCCATTGGTACTGAGCACGATCACATCATCACCAGTTCCAAGCTCAATGGTGGAATCGTTTTCAGTGTCACCCGCTTCTCCGGCGAGCAACGTGATTCCATCGCTTGTTGCCATGGCGAGGTTATCAAGTGCATTACTTGTTGTGAATGCGTCTACAGCAGCATCAAGCCTATTCTGAATCTCAACGTCAGTATATTCTGCATCCGAATCCCCATCAAGCATCTGCAATGCTGCAACAAGACCCGCTTTTTGTGAATTGGTCATATCTTCAACATCAGCTGCGGTCATGGTAATGGCCAGGTCAGCTTCGTTGAACTCGCCATCAATCACAGACTCGATAATAAGGCCTTCCAGGTTACTTTCTCTTACAGTCAGCAGTTCTTCAAGAACATTGGCGCCTGATTCACCGCCATTCACGCCATCACCGATGATAGCTTCCATAATGGCATCATTGATGTTGACAAAGTTGCCGACATAGTTATCGGTGTCAATAGTTACCGTTGACTCGTAACCATTGTCAGTTGCAACTGCTGCACCGGCAATAACACCAGATGCGCCGTCAGTGGTTGCGCCTGAGTAGGTTACTGTCAGCGTAGCGCCAAACAGCAGATCCAAGGCTCCTGCGTCCATAGGAGTGGCATCAGCGGTATCATCGGTGTGATCGTTATCTACAATATCAGTTCCATTGTAGTTAACCAGCCATGTAGCGGGCATTGCTTCTGACGCTTCTAATCCCTTTGTGGTTTCAGCAACTGTAGCGGAACGGACAGCACCATCTGTTACTGTGATATCAAGAAAATCTGCAGCCGCACCAATTGCATCGTAGGTAACAACAACATCATTACTATTTGCTGCATGAGTAGCAGACAATCCAGCTATTGCATTAATCCCTGCAGCGACATCTGCTGCAACATCTACTTCATTGCCCTGACTTACATTAATTGAAAATGTTTCTGATCCATCAGCAGCAATATCACCAGAACCATCAACATCAATCTCTAAAGTAAGTTGACCAGCTTGATCAGCGCCACCTGCAACTGTTAATGTTTCAGTAGAACCACCTGTTCCGGTTTCTGCAATTTCATCTGTACCAGCAGTATTTACTGCATAAGTGATTGTATCAGCAGTAGCAGAGAAATCATCCATATCAGCTGCTGTATTTGCTTCTAATGTTACGGTACCAAGGGATGGGTTACTTGATACAACGGTCCAGTTATTATATGTCGCAGCAGCCACTTGCTCAGCTTGTTCAAATGCTGTTACATCACCATTTCCATCAGTATCAGTAACAGTAACCACTGTTGTAGCACCACCACCAGCTAAATCATCACCAAATGTCATTACGATATCAGCAGCAGCACCTTGATCTGCAAATGTCAGAGTGATGTTTTCGGTCGCAGCTGCAGCAAAAGTACTAGAAGTACCCGCAGCATTATCTTCGGCGGTTGATGTCATTAGAGCATCAGTGACAATACCTTCAACGGTAGCACTAGCGACATCACGATCAGGGTTAGCACCGTCGTAAGCTGCAGTGTACGTTAAGGTAATCGTTCCATCAGCATTATCGATAGCTGTTAAACCAGCAATACCTGCAGCAGTAATCTGATCTTCAACCTTACCTGCAACATCTACGGCAGAGTCATCTGTTGCAATAGAGTTAGCGCCAGCTGTAGTAACTACAGAGCCATCAGAAAATGTAACTGTCACTTCACCTTGTGTGTCTAAATCGCCAGCTTCACCGAAGGTGATAGTCTGGACTTCATTTACAGCGTTTCTTTCAGTATCATTACCATTGTTGGCAACGTAGACAGTATCGTCGCCGGCACCGGCATCCACATCCCAGTTGCCGATGTTCATAAGGTTGATTTCATCATTCCCGGCACCGGAATCAATGCTCAGGTTTTCAAGCTCTGCCATGGTGCCTTGAGAAACAAAA
>CAZVAO010000170.1:0-2704 GCA_964625175.1 uncultured Clostridiaceae bacterium | reverse complement strand
CTTGTTCAATATGTAATTCAAAGAATGCACAATAGTTCTTCTCATCAATAATTTGCAGTTTCTCGGGATAGTAGCCCCGTTGGTGTAAGGCCTGCAGAAAGCCAACCCCGCGCCTATCGCGATACTTACCCAAGTCCTCAGCCTTCAATTCTCCAACGATCATTTTGCTCCCTGCAGTGGAAGCATTGAATCGACTTGATTCCTCTGCCCCAAACACCACAATCTCCAATGGTGTCGTGTTCTGAATCCCATTTTCGATCATCATTTCTGTTGCTGTAATAGCTGCCATTACTCCCAACGTACCATCATAGCCACCACCTTGAGGAACCGTATCTATGTGGGATCCAAGAAGTAGAGCAGGACGATCCGGATTCTTTCCTGCCAGACGCGCCCAAATATTGCCGGCCTGATCTTCGCGCACCACCATTCCCAATTGCTCAAAATACTCTTTTGTTAACTTGCGGGCATACATATCTTCATCACTGAAGGCGAGACGTGTAATCCCCTTGTTGGGAATGTAACCGATGCGATTAATCTCAGCTAAGCGGTATTTTAATTTTTTAAAATGATTATCCATAATAATCTCCGATGTCACTCGTATTCTATTGAATATATTTATTATAGTATGTCACAGGAAATTTGTATAGGCGCAGGAGTTTCTGGATGCGTGTACCTATTAAACAACTTACTATGACAAAAGCATGAAAACTGCCGTTAGACTGAATTCAACGATGGTCGAAACACTGGGGACGGTTCTTACTGTTTCGAAAGTAAAACACTTGGGACAGTCACCTTGTTTCATTTTCGAAACTACGGGACAGATTAAATACATGACTTGGAATCTAAATGACTGATTCTGACTGATTTCAGTGAGGCGTATCCTCCAAAACTAGCTCGGCCTGTTTGGAAGCCTGTCCCTTCTGTTTCGGAATCGAAACTTTGAAAACCGTCCCATTGTTTCTAAGTTGAAACACGCAGAACCGTCCCCGGTGTTTTGGAGTGGGGTTTAGTGAATGATCTAAACTTATCACTTATTATTTAAAGCAAAAAGGCGGCCGAAGCCGCCTTTTTAAGCTAATCTGTTATTTCTTAATTGTGATACCTTTCGTTATAGGATCGAAGATCACTTCTGCACCCATTGTTTCACTTACGAATCGCAGTGGAACGTAGGTTACAAAGAATGTTGTTCCGTCTTCTGCAGTGAATTCAATCAGTTGGGGAGCAACATCGATGACTTGAGCTTCTCCGTTGACATAAACCGTTGTTGAGTTAATGGTTAAGAGAATCTCGGTTCCTTCATAGAGAATCTGAATCTGCTTCAACTCATTATTCCAATTCACTTCTGCTCCCAATACTTCGGATACAAATCTTAACGGAACTAAGGTTCTGCTCGTCACAGGATCCAAGATTGGCGGTGTTGATAATTCGACCATTTCACCATTGACCATTGCTCCATTTTCGTTGAGCACTAAATCAATGACGCATTCTGGTTCAGGTTCAACTACTGGAGGCTCAATGATCACTGGCGGTACTACAATCACTGGAGGAATGTATCCACCGGTACTTGATGTTCTGCGACGGACAGAGTAAGCCTCAACCGTCTCGTTACCGGCTTCGTCTATAGCTGTCAAGGTAATGGTATTGTAACCGTAACTCAGACTAGCGCGATACTCATCACCGGAAACATGACTTGCTCCGTTTACATTGAAGTCAACCAGATTTACATCATCATCAGCACTAGCTGTAAAGGTAATACTCGAGCTGTATGTGGTGCGGTTTGAGAGACTTGTTGTGATGGTTGGATTAACCGTGTCCTTAAAGACCGTGTCACCAACACGTACATTGGCATTTCCTGCGATATCCGTGGCGATTGCCAGCGCGGTAATATTTTCACCGTTAGGCGCATCGGCTCGGTTCACGCTATAGCTTCCATCCATATTATCCGTGTAAGGAATATAGTTGCTGTCCTCATCTAGTACGGCAACAACCAGTTGATCTGGATTGTCTTCTGTTACCGTAACCGTGAAGGTCAGTGGCTCATTGGAATCGTAATTCCAATAAGTATCCTCTTCCCACTCTACTTCAACGACCGGGATAACAGTGTCCTTAAATACCGAATCAGCGACACGTACATTAGCATTTCCTGCGATATCCGTAGCAATTGCCAAGGCGGTGATGTTCTGATTCTCAGGAGCGTCAGCGCGGTTTACACTGTAGGTTCCGTCCATATTATCCGTGTAAGGAATATAGTTGCTGTCTTCGTCCAATACGGCAACAACCAGTTGGTCCGGATTGTCGTCCGTTACCGTGACTGTGAACTCATAAGGCTCATCAGCTGCGTTGTTCCAGTATTCCATATCCGTCCACTCAACTTCAACCACTGGGATGACCGTGTCTTTGTAGACGGAGTCGCCCACTCTGACATTAGCATTTCCTGCGATGTCCGTTGCTATAGCAAGGGCGGTGATGTTGTTATTCTCAGGCGCATCAGCGCGGTTCACACTGTAGCTTCCATCCATATTATCTGTATAAGGAAGGAAATTACTAGCATCATCCAATACGGCGACAACCAATTGATCTGGGTTGTCTTCCGTTACCGTAACCGTGAAGGTCAAAGGCTCGTTGGATGCATTGTTCCAGTAATCCGCTTCTTCCCACTCTACTTCAACGACCGGGATAACAGTGTCCTTAAATACCGAATCAG
>CAZVAO010000169.1:0-2832 GCA_964625175.1 uncultured Clostridiaceae bacterium | reverse complement strand
ATCTCTAAAAAGCATATACATCTCAAACGAAACTTTGACCCACTAAAAAAGGATCATCTCAAATGAAACTTTGATCCACAAAAAATAGTTCATGCGCGCAGTGCGAAGCACGGTTAGCTGTGCTTCAGCGCCAATCCCTTCCCCTTTTATCAGAGTATATGAACATTCTTGGCCCACTCGCGATACACTAAAAACAAAAAAACCGCGGCATCACCGCGATGTTAACTATGCTCCTCATTAAGTTTCATTTGTAAAAATTGCTACTTTGCTTTTGGCTCGGCTATATATTCCAAGAAAAATAAATATGATGACCGACATCATACCCATCATGCTAAACGCCAAGTCAAAATTACCAAACGCATCGTACATAAACCCGACAATCGGGAATAGGAGTGCCATACTAGACATGGTCACACCTTGCAATAGGCCAATCAGCTCATCATACGTATCCTTAGCATAGATATCTCCCAATAGTAATGCTGGGGTGATCGAGCTCAGTGGATAGGCAATCCCCATGATGATAGCCGCACTCACCATATAAGGTGTCTGCTCTGCAAAGACAACGAGCATAGCGGTGGCGATCACCATCAGAACCGCTGTATAAAGCACAAAAACAGTCGCCGAGGTACGATCCGCAATATAGCCACCGATGATGGTTGCCGGCGCTCCCACCACAATCATTAAGGAATAAAACTGGGCTGATAGAAATGTGGAGTGGCCAGCGCTTTGCCAGAAAGCGGGCAGATAAGCCTGAATGGTGGAGAGTACCCCACACCCCACTAATGAAATCATAATGATACTGAAATAAATACTGGAACGACGCGCTTTAGCGGCGGGCAGACTGATTAGGTGGCCACTGGGCAGATGGTCTTCAACCACCACAGATCTGAAGCCACCATAAGGCTCTAACCCGTAATTTTCTGGCGCATCTTTCACAAATACGAAAACGGATAGACTGCCTCCAAGAGCCACTGCTGCTCCCAGAGCTAAACAAGTACCCATCAAACCAACTTGTTCGAAAAGGTAACCAAAGGCCAGCGAGTAGATGGCACCACCGATACTCATACCGGTAAATACAATTCCTAGAACTGTAGCACGCGACTTGCGGAACCACTTGTTGATGATCATTGAAGCGGGCAGATAGCCACAAAGCGTTGAAGCAAATCCCATCAACAATAAAGCGGTGACCATCCCCCAGAAGGACTGAAAATACGCAAGTATGACGTAGTAACAACCGCTGAGCAATGCTCCAGCGATCATCACTTGTTTTATCCCAAACCGATCATAAAAACGCTTAGCAATGAGGCTGGTACCGAACATGATGGCACTGGCGATGACGACAACCACCCCAATGGCCCCCAGAGAGATTCCCATCGCTTCATAAATGGGCAATAGCAATACAAATGCCTTGCTCGAACTCGACACAAAGAAGATGCTGAGGAATAACCCTAGCGCTACAGTGAACGGCACATAGCGGCGGCGACTCGTCTCCATTCGATCTCCTCCAATCCAACCCAATGGGTCTTCTTAATCTTGTTCAATTGTGTGGAACAGCGGGCGCCTACTCCTTCTTACGACGGAAAAACACCCGTGCCAAACCGGAAACAGCTCGAATCACAGGGCCTTCCAAATCGCGCTGTAAACCCTTGAATTCTTGCCTGACGGCAATCTGTTGGGGGCACTTCTTCTCGCACGCCCCACAGTCAATACAGACGTTCGTGAAGTGGGATTTGCCGTCTTCTGTCATAATTCCAGCTGACATCATATGCATCATTCGCGCTTGACCCTTACCAAACATATGGAAGTTATTCCAGTACTGAAAGGAGCCCGGAATATCGATGCCAGCAGGACAGGGCATACAGTAACCACATGCGGTACAACCCACTTTATAAAGCTCTCTAAATTTGATCTTCGCTTGATCTAGAATCATTTTGTCTTCAGCCGTCAAGCTATTGGGCGCTGAGTCACTGGCAACTTTAATATTTTCCTGGAGATGTTCCATACAGTTCATCCCAGAGAGCACTGTCGCAACTTCTGGGTGGTCGTATACCCATTGGAATGCCCAAGCCGCCGGAGAACGCTTGACCGCAGCACGATCAAGCACTTTTTTTACGGCCTCAGGCACATTGGCCAAGGCCCCCCCGCGAATCGGTTCCATGACCACAACTGGAATCGCCTTACTTGCCGCATAGAGCAGGCCTTCTTTGCCAGCCTGATAATTCTCATCGAGATAATTATATTGAATCTGCACAAAATCCCAGTCATAGGCATCGATAATATGCTTGAATTCAGCGGCTTTCCCATGGAAGGAGAAGCCCATATGCTTCACTTTACCTTCTGCTTTGATGCGATCCATAAACGGAATCACGTTGATCTCGACGGCCTTATCCCACAGCAAGCCGTTCAAGGAATGGAGGAGATAATAATCCACATAATCTACTTTCAAGCGGTCAAGCTGCACGTCAAACGTTTCTTGAAGCTTGTCTTCACGCCGTATATTAAAAATGGGTAGTTTTGTCGCGATGTAGACTTTTTCGCGCAACGGGGTGCTCAGGATATTCTCCCCAAGAAAAACCTCGCTGTCCCCACCATGATAAGGGTAGGCGGTATCAATATAGTTAACGCCATGGTCAATGGCATAGTTAAACAGCTCCATGGCTTTGACTCGATCAATTTTACGCCCTTGGGTGGGCAGGCGCATGGCTCCATAGCCTAAAACAGACACCTGATTACCACATAGATCACGATATTGCATCATCCATCACTCCTCATTCACACAGCTACAGCGCTGTTAATATGAGTATAGTTGACGAGGGGGTCAATCGTCAAACA
>CAZVAO010000168.1:0-2867 GCA_964625175.1 uncultured Clostridiaceae bacterium | reverse complement strand
GAAGAAGAAGAAGTGACTGATTTCACGAGCATACTCTATGACGGTTTTAGCAACGTCTTTGGCAATATGAACCCGTTCCAGATGTTCGCGCTCAATTGGCCAGCCACAGTGCTGGACGAGCGTGCGCTTACTTGGGATCCAGATGCCAGCGATAATGTCATGCCACCGGATGTGCGTACCCTGACATCACAGCTCTTCGACACCTATATCCCGCCTTCCCCGATCACCCAAACCGACGGGACGCGAGTTTCTGACCGCTATATAGGTACGATCAGTCAGCTTGGTCCGATCCCCAACGCGGCTCTGCTGGACTTACAGCGCATCATCCGCGAAAAATTGAAAAAGACGATCATCGTGAATGAAGACGGTCAAGAGGTCGAGCTCAGCGTCTCGCAATGGTACGATCGGCTCTATTCGCAGTATCTTGCCACCCGCAAAGTATGGGGCGAAGCGCAATTCAATGAGCGCCAACGACTCAGGAATCTATATCCAGGCCAGCCGGACGAGCAAAATAACCTGTACCTCCAATGGTATAACCTGAATGCACAAAGGTATTTGAGTGCGATCAGTGAGGCTCATAGTCGGCTTATAGCAACATTTCCACTGCGCGAATGGGAAGCCGCAATTTCTATTCTTGACACAAGTTCAGATCATTCCCTCGTGCGCGCCAAGGAACTGTTGCGTGATCTGACGATTCCGATTCCGACCGAATATGGTGGTGGCAATTACGTACCCTCCACGGGTGTGCCCTTATCTTGGTCGACGGATCTGAAAACTTCGGTCGGCGAGCTCGACCTATTGGAGACCCCCGCCGCAAAGCACCAAGCACTATCGAATGCGATTCGTGCGCTTGAGGCCGAAGTTCAAGCCTGGTCGGCGATTATGCCGGATGTGGCTGATGAGGAAGTTCGCTTACGCCTGCTCGAATTCCAGACGCATCTACAATCCTTCTCAGAGGAACGCACCAAGCTAGCTCAAGAGTGGGGCGGGTCAGTCTATTTCGTTGTTGAGGCGGTGGCTGCCTACCAGACCTCGTTTTCGACTACGACTGAAAAATTCATCTCGGCCATGACCAATACGGTGCAAGGTGAGCAGTCCCTAACTCAAAATCTCGCTAATGCCACCGACTCTGCCTACGGGCTGGGTGCCGGCACAGCAACCTATGAGCGGGTCAAAGAGCTGGTCAAAAAGATCGTCGATCAGCAAAACGGTGTCTGGGCCCAGCAAGATAAAGCCCTTGATGCTGGTGCGACGCTCGCTGGTGCGGCCACAACCTGGTTGGATACTCAGGGCCGACAAACCGGTCTCAAATGGATCTTCAGTTACATCGAGCAACTCAAAATGCGGGTTGATTCCTTGCGCCGCGTCCAGGCAGAGCTAATCCAAGCTTCCATGATGATGTGGAAAAAGATGTGGGATCCGGAAAAGGAGCGTCGGGACGGAACAGGGAAAGGTGCCTATGTACCCCTAACTGAAAAAGAAATTCCTCAGGATGACAATGGCAGAAATATGACGGCGCGTAAGGATTACGACCCGCTCGGCGAGCCTAATCCTTTCACCTCGGCCAAACCGGATACCTGGACCAAGGTTATTATGACGCTTTCCAAGAGCCAAATGGAATCGAGCGAACGCATGAAGACCACTTTCAAGCGCCGGCAATGGGGTGTGAATTTTTTTTCGGCTCTTATGGTAGTACACAGCAAACCCAAACTTCCAATTTCGCAAGTGAATTCATGTCGCAAGATTCAAATATCCAGATCGGCCTCTTGGCCAAGAAGGTGAATATCCGCCGTAATTGGATGGATCCAACCATTCTGCGCAAAAGTGTAGACTATTTCCGCGCTGGCTCGCGCGGATTTATGCTCGATAAGGCTGTGATGACCGATGAGATCCTCAATAACGAGGATATTCAGACCAAACTACAATCTGTCCTCCTGCCCTGTTATCCGGTCGCTCTACTGATTGTGAAGAATGTATCGATCAAGATGAATTTCGAGTTCTCGAAGACCAAGCGGATCAAGGATTTCGCTAACTCGATTTCCAGCTCGGGCGGTGGTTTCTTCTGCTTCAATACATCCTCGGTGAGCAGTTCCAGCGATTCCTTTGAATCAGTCTCCGTCAATGTCGAGGCTGGCGAGTTGGAGGTGAAATTCAAATCACCGCAAATCGTCGGCTATTATTTGGAGATCACCCCACCAGACGAATCTCAGAAACTGACCGAAGCTGAGGCGGAAGAAATCGCCAATTCGATCAGCTTCCTGAACAATTTGAAGGACATACATATCAAGGCAGAGGCATTGTCTCCAGATGTCAATGGTCGTAAACTTTAACTTGGTTCAAAACTGTAATTCAGATCAATCACGCCATTAGTTCATAATAAGAGGTAAGGAAAGGATGCCCTTCCCTCAGAATAAGGATTCGGTAACTAAAATTGGGAAATGATGTTCGATTTGCCAAGCCAGCACAAGCGGCCACACGGCACAAAATTGAGGTTAGGTGAAAGTCTATGAAATTTGCTAAAGTGAAATAGGTTGGGGTAACTGACTACCAACATAACGTGGGACTGTTTAACCCGGTGATGAGAGTTTTGCAGTACCGAAGCCTCACAAACCGAGGGTTCTGGAGAAGCCTATTTTTAAAGGGTGGCCGTATGCCGTAACAACTGTAGTTCTCGCAGGTTCAAATCCTGCAGGGGGAATTATCCGTACGCCTCTTTAGCATCGGGAAGCAGTTTGGGGTAACCAGGAGGTGTAAGTTTTCCATGGGCAAAGAGACAGGCCGTAACGAAAGTGAACCTATATGTAACCTTTTCAATCACCTACTATACCCGCATAGCGGGTAGTATGAGGATGCCCCCTCGAAGGGGG
>CAZVAO010000167.1:0-2913 GCA_964625175.1 uncultured Clostridiaceae bacterium | reverse complement strand
TTTTTAACCTTAATTCCTAGTAACCCTGCTGATTAAACAGAAACACTTCTGGTTCAGTAGTAAATACGTCTCTTGCTATTTTATCTGTGTCGCAAACCTTTGCATCTATCCGAAAAATAACGAATGGATATGTAGAATCTTCACAATAGTCATAGCCGGTATCAGTACTAATTTCGCGGACAATAGGATCGAAGTAACCATCTGTTATTTGGCTGATGCGGGTGATTACAGGGTGATGTGTCACTTCATTACTGGCTGATGCACTGACATGATATGTCATACTAACGATTTCTGCATCATATCCATCACGATATGCATCCCCTCCACAAAGCAATAGATAATTCCCCTCGACGCCATATTCGCGTCCCAAGAAATAATAAGAGCCACGCGTCAGTTCTAGGCTTCCGATGCCACCCAAACCATTCCATATCTCATTGGGAATCTGGTCTCTAGCTACGATCTTTACGGAATCAAAAGATTCGGGAAGTGTATCCGAGTTGGCACATCCACTTAGTATCGTGATCATGATAAGCAGCAACGCAAGTCTTCTTCTAGTTATTTAAAACCACTCCTCTCGGTTACAGAAGCTAGATTCTACTTTTTAACAGATTGTACTGACGACCATTCAATATTCCCCTTCTCATCATACTTCCATGAGGTGGCATAATACTGGGTAGTACCAGTTGCTTTCTTAACACTGATAATAACCTCTTGATTTTCAAAGTCAAAACAATAGTTTGGCATATGATCGCCCTTCTGGAGTGTCATTATAAAGCCCTTTTCCACGCGATGCTCAAAGCTAGTTATAAAGGCTTCACTTTTCTCAACTGCATCACCAATGTTAGAAGATAATGTCATTGGTGTAGCATAACAAACATTAGTACTTGTATTATATTCGTCAAAACCAGTTTCAGTAGAAGATCCCCTACTTGAAACTATCTCCCCAAGTCCGTTATAAACTGGAGTAAAATAGCTCCACTCATCCAGATTAATCGGGTCTTGTTGTGGCAAATCACCAATCACAAACCATGTTTTAGCTTGAACTTCACTGGACGCAGGAATATACTCATTTGGAGTATCCCCGTTAATGATAGATGGGGAATATGCGTATTGCCTCGTATATGCTTGAGCTAAAACATCATTCTCCCACAAAGATATCCCCATGCCCTTATAGTTTTCACAACCGTCAGATATATATGCATACGCATCTGTCCACATACCAGAGGATGTCTTACTCCACATTCTTACTTCGCAAATTCCGTCACCGACTGCGGCACTTGCTGCCTGAACAACAATCAGTATTATGCATACTATAGCTACTAGATACGTTTTCTTCATGTTATTCCCCCTTAGATTTAATTCATCACACACTATTTATGGCAATATCAAAGCATAGAACATAGACCAAATCTCCTGTGTCAAAGCAAAGCCCAATGTTAGGCACACTGGGAAAGCACTTATTTGATTTCAGCTGAATTCACTACCATGTTAACATTCAAATAACATATTGTCAATAAAATATCTATAATTAATTAATTTACCCTTATTTTGTCATATATATATATTTTTTATTTATACCCATTTTAGCCCATACCAAACCTCATAAATATCAGCTATTAAAAGCTGTGTGTGAAATCAGGCAAGCTGGATTTGGTCCCGAATATCTCTGGATGGGTACAGCAAAAACCCCTTCACCATAAATAACGAAACAGAAACGCAAAATGTGACGCTTTTTAGAAAAAAGTTTGAATACATTAATTCTTTTGCTATTAAACGGTAGTCTTTCGAAAATTTGAGTGTAAATGTGACAGAAATTAAATCTATTAACTCAAAAAGAGCCACCGCAATTGGTGGCTCTTCTTCACTTCTTTTATTCAATTAACTCGGTTTCTGTTCGCCGCCTGGCTCTTTATCTCTATCCGTCACCAACCAGTATCAATCTCTACACCTCGCGGGAGCTGTGTATCAATCACCCGATTTGCAACAGTTTGCTTCACAGTTGAGTGAGTACCGACTGCAGCTAGTGCAATCAATCCGATCCCTGAACAACTGCAATCGTCATCATCTGAGGGGTGAAACCTTCTTCAAGTGCACACCTTGAATAAACAATGATTAACCCTATGGCCACTACCATTAGTATCCAAGGAATCGTCCAGTCCTTTACTTTTGGTGTTTTATTAAGCATCAAGCCAAGTCCAATCATAAATGGAATTAGCAAAACTCATTATGCTTAAAATGATAAAACATCACAGTGAGTTATTCATTGTAATGTTTCTGGAGCCAATGAACTTTTTGTGAACCGCTTGACTGTGAGAATCCTGAAAACATCCCTTCTCTTTGTTATCGGCGTGTTGGATATAGATAGTTTGCTTAAACGGACAATTAAGCGTCACTTCGTGACATGAAGCATCGGCCCTGTCGGTCCGATATGAAGCAGTGAATGATTTCAATCATCCACTATGAAGCGAAGTTTGCCAGTAATCATGTGCCGACAGGCACGCTTCATCGCGCAGCGGCTTCATGTGCGAAGCACGCTTCACTTGCCGAAAGGCAAACTTCATTGAAAAAAGCACTTCATTTGAAGTGCTTTTTTCATGGAGCCAATGAACTTTTTGTGAACCGCTTGACTGTGAGAATCCTGAAAACATCCCTTCTCTTTGTTATCGGCTTTTTTTGGTCATGTCACGTACCTTCGGTACAGCTCTTTTCCCCAAAAAAGGCTCTGCCTTGACAAGGACCGTTTTCAGAATCCCCCAAATCGCTAAAGCGATTTACAACGGTTCGACTCCGCTTTTGGCAATACAAAAAGCACCCTAGATAGGGTGCTTTTCTGGAGCCAATGAACGGAGTCGAACCGTTGACCTACGCATTACGAATGCGTTGCTCTACCGGGCTGAGCTACATTGGCATATT
>CAZVAO010000166.1:0-2949 GCA_964625175.1 uncultured Clostridiaceae bacterium | reverse complement strand
TTCATAATTTCCTTGAGATTGACTCTTCTTTTCTTCATGCTGTCACTCCTTCGTAATAATTCGTGGCTTTTATGGTGATGCTCTGGATCGCACCTAAATAATCTTTGGTACATCCTTCGATGCTGCAAATGGATGCAATGTCTTTTTTGTAGGTTGATCCGTTTGTGTTTTCTACAATCATTCTGAATTTCTTATCCTTCCATACGTCGTAGAAACTTTGCGCATCCTCCAATAAGTCCGCATTCAGTGTAATCGTGTAATCCTGTGTCTTTTCCTTGCGTTCTTTATCTCCAAGCCGATCTTCCCGCTCGTAAAATTCCTTGTTGGCCGATATGGACAATTCAGGAATACCGGAGATGGTAACTTCCGTTCCTGACGGCTCGTAAACATTGACTTCCGCAAACCAAGTCATGTTGAAATTCAAGTTGTATTTTGCCTCGATGATTGCACCCCGTTTGGGAGCTGTGGCAAAGGTAAACCCCGTTGTTGTTTTGGTCACGCCTGAACTTTGCTTGATACCGGCAACAAAGATCTCATAATTTGTGTTGTTGGCCGTTGCCGTCAAGGTAAACACTGTTGTTGTGCCGTCCCCTGCGAAGGTGTCTAATTTACATTCAGATACAAAAAAGTTGTTATCCAATCCGCTTAACAGCCTTGCAACGAGTATGTTTTTCGATTCCTGCGTAATGGCTTCGGAGAGAACATAGACAACCGTATATGTGCCGGCTGCCAAGGACAAGCTCTTACCGCCTGACAAATCACCCCATGTGGTTTCGCCTGTACTTTCGTTAATCGCCACAAAGACTTCTCCGTTAGAGGTCACAGAGCCCGTTCCGCTAATGCCCGTTTCGCATTCGACTTTCTTTGTATTCAAGTCCGAATATTCACCGTCAATACCATGCAGTTCCGGCAACTCCTGCCAACCATAACCGCCTTTCTTTTCGCCTACCGTTGTTCCATTAACCAACTGAAAGTCAGTGAAGTCCACCTCATAGTAAGTCACTTCGTTGGAATAGATGCCAAATCCTAACCAGTTGCCGGTTGTTGTGATAGACAATTCCCTTCCGTTGAAGTCCTCTGAGCTGATTTTCCATGCCTCGTCAGTTGCCTCGAAATTGGTGTTGGGCAAGGAATAGCAGTCGTATAACAGTATCTTGTCGGTATCTCTTAACTGGTAAGTGTCCGGTAGTTTCAGCGTGTAAGTACCGGGCCGGCAAGGAATAAATGCCATGGCAATACCGCCATTTTTTGCATAACCGGTGTTGCCGTCAAAGCCGTCTTTTGTGTCTGAGTATTGGGTTTGTTTATACGTTAAATCCGCTAAATTCTCTCCTTTATTTTCCATAATCATTTCCATAGAGCCGTTGGCAAAGTTGTAACCAACGCTTGCCATCCCGTGCACATAATCCGGGATGAAGCTATCACATTGTGTTGCCGTCATATTCTTCCACTTCCCTTTTGAGAATGTTTCAATGACTTCCAGCAAAGAAGTCAGGTAGGCGGTGTAATTTTCCTTGATTCGATTCAAGGCAAGGGCTGAGATTGATTCATAATTTTTGATCCGGTTTAGAACCATGGCTGATTCGCTTGTCATTAACTGGTACACATGATGTTCTACCGCCAAGCTCTTTTCAACTGCCTCAACGTTTTTAAGCTGTGTGGCATAAGAGGATGTATCGTTAGTCTTGATGGTATTTTGCGCTGCTATGCTGTGCGTGTCGTTTGTTTTAATCGTGTTTTGTGACAGAATAGATGCGGCTGTGGTAAGTTCGTATATTGCGTTTTGAACCATGAGGCTATCTTGTATCGTCTGCTTGACAGCGTTTTGAGCCGTTATGCTGTGTGCAGTGGTTGTCTTGTTCTTCAACACACTCGATATTGAATAACTGTCATTGGTTTTAATCGTGTTTTGAGTGGTAATGCTCTGTTGTTCGCTGTGCTTGACTCGAAGCAAAGACAAGCCGGAAATGCTGTAAGGCACCGCCTTTGGAAACAGCAGATAAGACAAGGAAGCCCAAGGACTCCAATGCAATACATTGACAACGTTGGCATCGGTCGTATCGGACAGCAATAAGTTGCCATGCCCGATTTGAATCTCTTGTGTGGGATAAGGGGTTTCAAAGTACAAAAAAGGCACGTCAGATGGGCTGTCAGAGCATTGGTTGTTATTGTCTTTACCCCAACAAATTACACTGTTATCCGTATCTATTGCAGCGGTATGAGAACCCCCGCAGGCCACTTTGCTCCACGCTTTACCTGTTGGTTTGTCAGAACATTGATCGCTTGAGTCGTTTCCCCAACAGTACAGGTTGTCCGATGTGTCAATGCCGGCTGTAAAGTATTCACCGCAACTGATGCTTGCCCATGTTTTACCGGTGGGTATATCGGAACATTGGCCTTCGTAGTCATCGCCCCAACAATAAGCGTCACCGGAGGTATCAATGCCGGCTGAATGCGCCCATCCCGCAGCAACCTCGCTCCATGTTTTGCCGGTTGGCGGGGTGCATTGGCCGTAGGTGTTTTTTCCCCAACAGTAAATATTGCCGGATGTATCAATGCCGCAAGTGTGATAATATCCACAAGCGACTTTGCTCCACGTCTTACCTGTTGGCGGGGTGCACTGGCCGTCACCGTTATACCCCCAACAGTAAATATTGCCGGAGGTATCAATGCCCGCTGTGTGATATTGCCCGCAACTAACAGATACCCATGTCTTGCCCGTTGGTTTGTCGCTACATTGATCTAAAGAATCATCTCCCCAGCAGTACAGATTGCCGTCTGTATCTATTCCTGCTGTGTGAGCATAGCCGCAGGCCACCTTTTCCCATGTCTTGCCGGAAGGCTTGTCTGAACAGCGGTTGTTGCTGTTGGAGCCCCAGCAGTACATATTACCGTCTGTGTCTATTGCGGCTGTATGAATATAGCCTGCGCTGATTGCCGTGTAAATAC
>CAZVAO010000165.1:0-3029 GCA_964625175.1 uncultured Clostridiaceae bacterium | reverse complement strand
CCACCAAATTGGCGGACCTTTCAGAATTAATAATCAATCTACCCAAAACCTTGAAAGAGGTCAAGGCGCGAATATGTTTGTGCAATGTTGGCATACATATGGTACGTCGAATGAGGATTTTGTTCAGTCACACCTAAATTACTCAATTGTGAAACTCTAACTCATTTGGACGAAGTCGAAGATGATGACGTTATACCAATACCGCCCATTATCATCGACATTGTTCTCAATCAGCCCATTGGTGATTTCAATTTTGTCTTTGTTCTGCAAGGCGCGTGCCGAATCGACCGCATTTCCAACAAAACGCGCTCGCCAACTCATATGCTTATAGGACCCATCGCGTTGCTTTTTAGAGCTGCTAAGATTTGCCTGAATATAGCGATCCTTTTCGGTTACATCAAACACAGAAATATATTTTCCTGTAATATTGAGCATTTCTTTCCCCTTTCTCTTATTTTTGCTGTATGAGCACCGCTCTGATTTTTTAATACCACAAATCTTGGAGGATTGTTCTCACTCGTACGGGCAACCTTAGGTGCAAGTCTGCCAATACTGCATTTCGCAAGAGCAATGGTTTAACTTCCAGATAGCCGGATATGCGCAGGAGAGGTGGTGATGGCTGAAGCTCAAACGTCTCGATTACTAGTAAATAGTCGTCACCAAACCTGCCATCACCTTGCAGATCCAACTCCTCTGCTAATATTCGATAGAATTGTTGAGTCGCCATTTCCTGGTCAATTTCGAAATCGCCATCCCGGCTTTTGCGCGATACGGATAAACTAATTGCCATGTTGCCAATTCGCTCCAGATGTTGCTGACCATAATCATACACTTGGTAGGCATGGTAAACTTCAATGGTCAGAATCAAGATGACCGCGAAAACGGCAAGTGCCACCAAATCCACATAGCCAGCATTCCAAGACTGCCCTCTGTGCTTTTTAGCCCCTTGGTCTGCCACTAACAACTCGGGCATCATTAATCATCGACCCTTCAATCGTGATCAAAAACTGGACATTAGTGGTCAGTTCCTGATAACCCACAATGATCACGTCGCCATTCACCGCGATACCCCATTCAGGATGCTGGATCCCACCCATCTGAATCGTCACAGGATAGCTTCCATCCAATAACTCAATCGGCGTGTAAAAAACACGTGATTGATTCGTGCCACTATCCGGATTAATGCCTAATTCCCAAGTGCTCTTTACGGTTGTGCCACCGATATAGTCAAAGGGATAGACATTGTCCACACAATAGGGGTCTTCCCCATACCACCAGTAATAGGGTTGCTGGTCTAACCATATCAGATCACCATAAGGATTCCCCTGAAGTAAGCTGGTTGAATAGGGCACATTGATTTCCCACGTTACGGTGCAACCTAGTCCATAGCCCGCTGCAATGGTATGACTTTGGCGCAGCTTCGGGCTAGTCAACTGATAAGTCAGCTGGCTACTAATCGGCGCGACCTCCTCATAATTGAAGCTGACGACAACCTGTTTGTTATGTTTTGTTAGACTAATCGACTTTGTCGTCACATCATTCAGTTGATAAAGCGGTAGGAAGTTCCGCGCGGCTACCCCTACAACTAAGCCCGACTTCTTGGGGAACGTTTTCAGAATCGTTTCTGAGTAAAACACAAGGCCCTGGCATTGATAGTTCACGATAATCTGAGCGTCAATGAGCTTATTCTTTTGCGAGCCAGGTTGAGTAGCATCCCCAGAATCCCCGGTTGGTGTATCACCACCATCACTACCATCGTTGCTTCCAGAGTTACTATCCCCTTCATTAGAAGGATCATCAGCTCCAGTACCAGCGTCTCCTGGTGGATCGCCTGGAGAATTGGGGTCATTCCCACCACTGCTTGGCGTGGCAACCACGATAGTTTCCATCGTCACATCGGTGATGCTTAATGGTGTTGGCGTAACGGTAAAGTTGTCATAGCGATAGCCGCCATTCACACTCTCAAACACCCCCGTAAAGACGCCCTGCGTTACACCACTATCATCGACTACTTGTCTAAAGAGAAACTGATCAACGATTTCATCTGCAGACCAACCTGCCTCCACCCAATCGGGGTTCTGTACTAGGAACTGCTCTGCGGTAACCATCTTGTCTTCTTGACTATATGATAATATGGTTGTCATATCATCTTGCCCAATAAGCTGATTCAAGATGTTACTATCAACACTAAGTGGATCCACCCATCCTTTGTCAAACTCTGCTAACGAAGTTTCAAAGTCATAGGGGAACTCAGGATTGAGGAAGAGATTGCCGTTGAAATCTTCCCCGAGAAAGCGATACTCACCCGTGTCTACATCATAATACTTCACTATACCACTATTTTGGCTAGCACTCACAGAGCTACCATAGACAATGTAACCGTCCGTGAGGTAAAGACTCTTATTCAGCGTCAAGCCATTTACATTTGATGCGGCAATCCTTCCCTCTGCAATCATATCTGCTAAGAGCTGCTCCTTTTGAGCCGTGGTCATCTCAGCAAACTCAATCGTTTCAGTTGTCACTGTGACTATGGTCGTTGTGCCATCTCCATTATCAATGCTTGTGCTTCCATCCACTGTTGTATCAATATTCCGTGTACCACCCACTGCCTCAGGAATGTATTGATAATGATCTAGAGGCACCAAAACTCCGTTTTTGTAGATTGCACCATCGATGCGCTCGTACCTGATATCACCCTCATAATAAACAATATCGGAATTTGGTGTAGAAACAGTACCATCACTAGTATCATTATTTGATTCAGAGTCAGTAGGTTGGTCATCACGAGTGCCACCTATGGCTGAAGGGATATATTGATAGCTCGACGGTGGGATCAATCGTCCGTCTTTGTAGATTTGACCGTCAATATTTTCATATTTGACACCGTTCTCATAGTAAACTTGGATATTGGGCGTACCCGTTTCTGAATTTGAAGTGTCGTTGTCTTCAAGCGAACTTGGAGATGAATCCTCGCTGTCCTGCGGGGTGTCCGCTTCATCTTCATTTTGCTCATCATCTGCAGCCTGCTG
>CAZVAO010000164.1:0-3068 GCA_964625175.1 uncultured Clostridiaceae bacterium | reverse complement strand
CGTCACTTACAGGGTTGGAGCATAAAATAGCGTGGGAGTAACGCGTGAAATTTCTGATCATTGATCTTTTCAGTAGCAAAATCACAAAACACATAAAAAGAACCCGCTCTGGTGATTGGGTTCTTGGAATGATTGATGAATGATATTTTGCTACTATATGTTTTTACGGTGTAACCGCTTCTGCAACAGGCTGATAATTCACTTCTTTAAGGAAGTTTTGCCAGGCTAAATTGCGGCCAAATTCAGCAGAGGTAAGTGCCTGCTCCATGGATGCTAACTGCTCTTGAGCCTGCAACAAGTTCGATAATGGACTACCCTGTCCAGCGCTATAGCCAATATCATAGCTCACTTGCGCAATCTGCAATTGGTTTTCTACCAGTGCTACATTCATCTTCAGCATGTCATAGGCATAGTTGGCATTCTGCCAATCTAGATAGGCTTGGCGGATCGCTGTTTCTGCGGTTACCCAAGTCAGTTGGTAAGCGAGCTCTTTGCCTTCTAAATAGATGCGCGACTCTGTTACCGCTATGTTGTTTGCGTTATGACGTTCCTCTACGTATTCCCAGTTCAGTTGAGCCATTTCGCGGTTTTGCGTTGCCGTAATCATATCGGTGCGATTCGTTTGGGCTAGGGCGAGGCCTTCTTCAAGAGTAATCTCCCCTAAATGCCATTCAGGTTCTACTAATTCGTATTCACAATCGAACGTCGTTCCCAAGGCAATACAGAAATCCATTCTAGCTTTTTCGAGATCAATTTCAGATCCGTATTGCGAAATTTTTGCACTATTAAGTTGCAATTGTACCATTTGGAGATCGGAGTTAGCCAATAACCCTTGTTCAAAAGATTGCTCGGCTGTGCGATACTGCTCTGTGGCACGTTCGAATGCTTTCGTTTGTACAGCGTACATTTCTTGAGCTTGGAGTAAGCCATAAAAAGCAGCTTCGGTCATCATCTCAAAACCACGGCTCGCGTCTGCATCACCAAGTTCTAATAGGTATTCCCCATTCTCTGTGGCGAGATCAATCAATTCCATTGCTTGCTTCATAGAAAGGTTTCTTTCAGCACTTAAACCCAGCATGTTTGCTACAGCAGCATTCGTTTGGGTAGACGTGGTGTTTAATCCCATGCGCAATTGGAAGTAAGACGCACTAATGGATGTTTTGGCTTCTGTCAAAGCGCCAATTAAAACAGATGGAGGGGAATTCTGTGCGCCAACCAGTGTAAATTGCCTTATAATGCCATTCAGAATGGAAGCGCTGATATCGCGCGCCATCAGTGTTGCCCATTGATCATTTAACACATTGTTAGGGAAGTCCAAGCCACTAACAAACTGAATCTCATTATCATAGCTTAAAGCAGTCTTGGCAAGATTGGCCTCGGCGGTGGTCATATCTTTGGCAGTTTTGCGCAAATCATCATTGCTTTCACCCGTAATATCCATTTGAAGGTTCTGTAACTCTAAATCTTTTTGAGTCTTGAGCCAAGTCAAATTGTGCTCGAGTGCGATTTCAATCGCTTGAGCTAAAGTGATCTGTTCAACCGATTCTGTGACTTCTGCTTCAGAATCTAAGAGGGATTCGCCACCTGAGGGCAACGTGCTAATTAAGGTGGGCACTGGAGTGGCCTCCTCTGCTGCAGTTAATGACACCATTGAAATTATCAATATTATTAATATTGTCCAAGTAAAAGTTTTTCTGAGCATCGTTCACATCTCCTTTGGGTATATTCTAAACGGTTTTGTCCTAAAAATAAACCTTTTTAAACTGCTATTTTTTTGCCTTAACGAAATTGAACTAAAAACTGTCATACAGGCCTAAACAAGGTTGCCAACAGCAAGCGGTATTGCGGTTCTGATAGTTGATGGGGTATCGTCTCGCCCACCAATACATGACATAATCTATGTGAGTAAAAGTCGACTATCCAACCAAATTCCCCTTATTTTATGTTTTGCTACATATTCTATTATATAGCTGATTTAAAAAAGCAACAAGAAGATAATCAAGACAGGTGACTAATCGCCACTGCTATAGTTACTTGATTCCCCAGTTGTGGTAAGATAAGAACAATAAGTCAAAGAGGATTAAGCAATGAAATCTAAACATGCTATTACGCCACAAAATTCAAATTCAATCATTGATCGTTACCAAAATCAAGCAAGTATGATTGGCAAAAGCCATGATGCTGTTAAAATGGTGCGCAGTTTGCGCAAAAATAGCAAGCTTGAGTATGAGAATCAAGGATACCGCTTGATCTTAGAGGGTCTCTCGATTATGGAAACCGCCTTAAGATATGAGACACCACTCGATTACTTATTTGTTTGTGCCGAGCAAATCTACTCGACTCACGCCCAAAATGTATTAAATCAGCTGATTAAACATGCTCAAACGACCTATTTTGTAACTGATAAAACGTTTGCTTTAATCAGCGCCAAAGACAATTCTAATGGATTGCTCGCCATAGCCCATCGTCCCGATTTCAACTTAAATACCCTTCTTGCTTCCCCCCATTCAGATTTAATAATTGTGCTTGATGGGCTCGAGACTCCCGGGAATATTGGCAGCATTATTCGATCGGCGGACGCGGTCAATGCTGGGGGTATCGTGGTTACGAGTCGGAGCGCTAGACTTTATCATCCCCAAATGATTCGCAGTAGCCGAGGGGCCTGTCTGCGACTACCTCTGATTGAAGCGAGCATAACGGCAACCGCTGATTTTCTAATAGCCCAAGGCTATACGCTTGTGCTTGCAGATACCGCCGCCACTCAAAACTATTATGAGGCGTCCTTTGAGCAACCCATTGCCCTAATTATGGGTAGTGAACGTTTTGGAATTCATAAAGAGTGGTATGACTACCCCCACCTCAAACTGAAAATCCCTATGCTTGGGGACTGTGACTCGCTGAACGTAGCCATCGCGACAACCGTATTACTCTACGAAATACGGCTTCAGAAGGATCGTCTACTGCTACGATAGCCAACTTACCAGAGCCAATTATCATGACCACCCGGCTATCGGGTGGTTTTTATTGTGCCCGTAAACAGATAAGGCTGTCTGAAGCCATAAATGAAT
>CAZVAO010000163.1:0-3210 GCA_964625175.1 uncultured Clostridiaceae bacterium | reverse complement strand
TCTACAATTGTGTAGGTGGAGGGTTAATGATTATTCTCTAATGATTACTATGGTCTGTATTCCGCCTTAGAATAAATCTAATAAGCGAGTAGGCCAAGCTTAATCAGCAGTTCTGTTAGGTAGATGGCAACTTCGGAATTCATCGATCCGGTTTCCTGACGCACCTGTTCAATCACTTCAGCGAGGTTGCGTTTACCATCCATCCAATAGAGCAGATACGTCATCTTGCCCATATCGCGCTTGAAGTTTTGGCTGTAATAGCGATAAGCTTTCTGATCAGCAGGATCCATCTTGCGGATGCGTCCCCGCAGGCTGAGAGGGCCCCTGCTCAGGCGTTTTGGAATGAGAGTCGCTGCTTTGATCATGTGCTTGTCTTCTTTAACGGGAGTCATTTTAGCATCTCCCAGATTATGCGCGCAGAATAATAACCAGCTATGTTTGGCTTGGTCCATGGCTGTCTTCATTTCATCTGCTTTGAAAGCGAGCCACTTTTTGACGCTTTCGCTGTCACTCAGGCGAGTGAGTGAGTAGAGATCCGCAAGTTTGACTTTACCTAAGTAGTCAATATGAGCGGGGAGTGTTTTAGCTAAGATGACAGCATCCTCTTGATTATCGTTTTCTAAATACTTGAATAAGATAGCGGTCTGAAGATTGAGATATTCACCTATGTCACGGGCAAATCCAGTTTGGATACGTCCAGCTAACCAAATCGCCTCGCTCTGCCCACCATTAGCTGCGAAATACAGGTAAGATCCCGCCAATAGCCCTACCCGTTTAAGCATCTCAGGGTCCACTTTATCAAGGGTATCTTCCGAAGTGTGGTAGAACTTGTCTGGCCACTGGATCAACATCGGGGTACCGACACCGACCGTCGGATCAGCAAAGATATAATGGTCACTGCCTCCGGTAAACGGTGACATGGTATGCATAAAGAGTGCATATTTCGAACTGCCATTAAGATTCGGCACTTCCTTAGCTACTTGCTCTAGGGCCGCCTCCACTAGATCACCAGCAAAATGATCACAGGCATTGGGCAATGTGACAGCGACTAAGGGGCCACCAGTGAGGCATTGATTCTCGCCAACCATATCTAAGTTGATGGCGGCGACCATGTTCGGGATTAATTCCTCGTTATTCGCCAAGAAAGCGTAAGAGCCGCTCATCTCAGGTAAAAGCAAAAAGCGAATACTGCGCTCTGGTTGCTCCAGCTCGCCTCTGTTAATCAAGAATTGCAGGGTGCGCGCAGTTTCAATTGCAGCACCACAACCCGAGGCATTGTCATTCGCTGACGGTTGAGGGTGACAGAGATGGGCAGTTAGGACGACCTCTTCCTCTGTCTTACCCTTGATCAAGGCACTGACGATTTCCACATGCCCTGGATAGAATTTGGATTTAACTGTGGCTCGAACCCGCAAGGTCTGCTTTTCGGCTTTGGCACGTAAGTCATCACCCATCCTCGGTGAAACGACAAAGCCAAAGCATTTTTTCTCGCCGCCGTACCACCAGAATGACGTGTAGGTGCGGGCATCGGGGATACTGCTGCGTAGGCGCACAGGCGGGAACTCTGCCATGCGATCGGTTACAATGCCGATGGCTCCGCGCGATTCAACGGCCCAGCCGCGCACATAATCGTAGTCGCCAGAAGTAAAGACAATCTTTCCATTAAGATCGAGATCGGGATAATCTTCTTCCTCATCACTTTTGCCGAGGAAAACGAGTTCTGCCTCTACTCGGTCAGCAGAGATACTGCGTTGAATGAGAGAAATGGGGATTTCTGAAAAGTCTGCTAAAATCTCAGGCTCATCGCCCAGCAATTCTAACACGCCTTTCGTGGCGACCCACTCTTCAGGCATCAGATAGTTCCAATAGGCGGTCGTTCCATCTCCCGCATACGAAAGAATTTCTGTTGCCAAACCGGCCTTAATAAATTGGCTCGCGCTGTAATCAGCTGCCGCACGATGCCCAGGACTTGCCTGAATGCGGTGGTGCTTGCAAATCTCTTGGACATGTTCAAATGATTTTTGAGCATCAAATTCTTGCCGTAGTAAATCAACGTATTTCTTGAGCATCTTTTATTACCTCCTAGTTTCTGCTATTATATAGTTTAGCATTAATGTGCAGATTCCTGCATTATTAAGCTGTCCTGAGTGAATAAACATCAATTCGAGGTAAAAATAGGTAGAAAAAGGCATCGTATTCAAAAAAAAGCGGTGAAGATGGAGAAATTATGAAAAAAGCTTTAATCGTCGGGGGAGGACAAATTCCCTCGTTACAAACTATTAATAAATATATTACAGAGAGTCAGATGGTGATTGGGGCCGATCTAGGGGCAGAGCATCTCCTGCTAGCTGGGCGTATTCCTGATGTCGTGATTGGCGATATGGATTCCTGCGCGAACGGGGTGCTCGCAAAACTGGCGGATGCCAAGTGTGAGATTATCGAATACCCTGCAGAGAAGAGTTTCTCCGACCTCGAGCTGGCCATTGATTACGCCATTGAGCAGGGATGCGATGATATCACCTTGATGGCCGTTATGCATGGACGGCGGATTGATCATTTTGTAGGGAACATTTTCTTGTTAACCAAATACGCAGGTTCCGCTGTGACGGTGCGGATGGCGGATGATGGGGGTCGTTTTATCCAATTGATTACAGATCAGTTGCCATTAAAAGGGCGTGTCGGAACCTATGTTTCACTCATCCCCTTTACCCAACAGGTGCAGGGTGTGACCACTACAGGGCTCAAATATCCACTCGCCGATGCGACGCTTGATCAGGGAAACACGTTGGGGATTAGCAATGAACTCGCGGCGGTTGAAGCGCTCATCACCATTAAGAGTGGGCAGCTATTGGTCATTCGCGAGAGTGAACATTAAAAGAAGAGTTAATCAAATACAAAACAGCAGATATGATTTCTGTTGTTTTTTTGTTTTTAAAGTTGGAATGGGGGAAGGTGGAAAGGCGAATGAGGAAACGGGTGAAAAGGTCTAATAGTCTAAAAAGGCTAAACGGCTAAAGAGCAAAAGGGTGGAAGTTAGAATGTTGGAATGGATAAACAAGCGGCCAAGCAATAGCCAAGCCCCATGGTGTTCCAAACGGGGCAAGCGATTGTCAAGTGTGCTTCGCACGGCAAGCGATCGTCAAGCAATGGCAATTGAACATTGTTTACTTGGTTGAGGAATACATCACAATTTTGCCTTTTAAACCTTTA
>CAZVAO010000162.1:0-3232 GCA_964625175.1 uncultured Clostridiaceae bacterium | reverse complement strand
GTTTTTGCTCTCGCCTAGAACTTGCCCTATTTTTGAAATCCTATATTGCAGAGTATAAAGAATGCGGATCGCCGAAAGCGGTTCGCATTTTTGGTGTTTAAATATAGATGTTAAATGATTCAGGACAAACGAAACGCATAACTGCAATTTTCTTATTACACCATATCCGTAGTGGAGGGCTTCCGCGCCCTCCTGAAACATAATATTCGCCGAAACATTTGATGCCGTTTGCGCATCAAGTATTGGCATCTAATTTGGTGGGGTTTAATTCTGAAAACGTCATATTATGCGTTCCCATCATCAAGCCGTTTTATGTGTTCTGTGTGGTCTTTGTGGTTTCAATAAATCAAACCCCAGCTGTGTGTCTTATCTCTAACCAGCCATTTTTACACCTTGCCGTAGGTCATTTCATCGCGCAGTGCATCCCCTGACAATCGCTTGACCATTGCTAGGCAACTACTTGACTCTAACTTGGCGAAGCACATATTATCACCGAACCCCGAATCCCTAATCAACAATCGTTCAAATACGTTCAACGGACGCAAAGCGGTTATTCAACCACATTTGATGGTCCCAAATCCCTGGTCCCCAAAAACAAAAGTCGTGACATGTAGTCACGACTTTTGTTTTTTACTTATTACGCAATTCAGCTAGAGATGCGCGCAATTCCTCAACGGTCAAACCAGCTTTTTCAGCCATGCGATTCAAATCGCGATTGAGGTGAATCTGATGTTGAATAAGATCGCGTACTTGTCGTGGCTCAACACCGAGTTCAGCCGCTTTTGCTTCCAGTTGATCGCGGGTATAGGCTTTGAATTCCTCAACGGTCATGCCAAGTTCTTCGGCTCTGTCAGCTAAGCGCGCTTCAATTTTTTCTTTAAGCTCTGCTGGAGCTAAACCAGCCTTTTCAGCACGATTAGCAAAGACTTTTTGTTTGATTATTTGATTTGTCATTTTTGCTTTTAGTTCTTCGAGGGTAATGCCGAGCTCTGCAGCTTTCTCAGCAAGCTTCTCTTCAATTTGTGCTTTCAGCTCTTCAATGGTAATGCCAAGCGTTTCCGCACGTTTTGCCAGTGCTGCTTCCCGTGCTGCTGGATCAAGGGGAACCCGATATAGATTGTTGCGGATGTTGGTCGTTTGGTCTGCTGGCACCACTATTGATTCGTCATCTGCTGCAAAAGCAACAACTGTTATGCCGAAGATTAAGGCGCCGACAAGGGCAATGGTCAGTACCGGAAATAGTTTTTTCATCATTTGGCTCCTTTCAAATAATCAAAGGGTTGTCCTTTAATTGATTACAGCATATCATCCTTATATGGCAAATTGATGGCAATCATGACTGAATTTATAATAATTGAAGTTTTCTTTGATGTAAAAAATCCAGCAGAATTTGAGATAACTGTAGCAATCGTGCAAAAAAAGGATCTTAAGACGAAATAGTTTAAATAAATTGACATAAATCAAAAAATGATTATACATTTCGATTGAAATGATATATACTGGAGGGTGCGCCAAAGGAGAGAAGTATTATGGAAACACTAAGATTCGACGAATTAGAATTATCCCTCGAGATACAGAGGGCTGTGAAGGATATGGGTTTTGAAGAGGTAACTCCAATTCAAGGCCAGGCAATCCCTCATTTATTAGCTGGCAAAGATGTGACTGGGCAAGCCCAGACGGGTACAGGCAAAACAGCAGCCTTTGCAATACCTATTTTAGAGATGGTAGATCCGGAGTATCGCAAACCTCAAGCGATCATCCTGTGTCCGACTCGTGAGTTAGCTATCCAAGTATCAGAAGAAATATTGAAGTTAGCAAAGTATAAGCGCGGCATTAAAGTATTACCTATTTATGGTGGCCAACCAATTGATCGACAAATTAGAGCCTTGCGCAAAGGCGTGCAGATCATTATTGGTACCCCAGGACGTGTAATGGACCACATGCGTCGCAAAACATTACGGTTGGATTCAATTAACATGGTAGTGCTAGATGAAGCGGATGAAATGTTAGATATGGGTTTCCGCGAAGACATCGAAACAATTTTACAAGATTGTCCTCAACAAGTACAAACGGTTATGTTTTCAGCAACGATGTCGCCTATGATTCTGCGGCTTACCCACCAGTATCAATTTGAGCCGATATTAGTTAAAGTCGTTCATCGTGAATTGACAGTGCCTACCGTCGAGCAGTTGTATTTTACAGTTAAAGAGAGAGAAAAATTAGAGGTTTTAACACGTTTAATTGACTACTATAGTCCAAAGCTGTCTTTAATATTCTGTAATACGAAGCGACGAGTAGACGAGCTAGTCGAGCAGTTGCAGGCCCGTGGCTATTTCGCTGATGGATTGCATGGTGATATGCGTCAACCACAGCGTGACCGCGTGATGGGGCAATTCCGCAACGGTACCGTTGAAATATTGGTCGCAACCGATGTTGCCGCTCGTGGTATTGATGTGGATGATATTGAAGCCGTATTCAATTACGATGTGCCACAAAATGAAGAGTATTATGTACATCGCATCGGCCGAACAGGTCGGGCAGGACGTACGGGTCGGGCTTTTACTTTAGTAGCGGGCAAGACCATCTATAAATTGAAGGATATCCAGAAATACACCAAGACAAAGATTCAGCGTCATGATATTCCTTCTTTAAGTGACATTGCTGAAGCGCGCACGAATGTTTTGTTTGATCGAATTAGAGATACTCTAATCGAGGGCCGTTTAAACCGAGAAGTGGATCTGATTGAGCAGTTTGTGGAAGATGATGATTTCAACTTGCTTGACACAGCTGCAGCTCTGTTAAAAATGGTTATGAAGCCAGTGGAAGAGCCCAAGGAAGAGCCCACCTATGACGTGGGTAATGCTGACTTTGAGAATACCGGGGGAGAACCTGGTATGGTGCGGTTCTTTGTTAATGTAGGAACCAAACATAAGATCCGTCCTGGTGATATCGTAGGCTCTGTAGCGAGCGAAGTTGGGATTTCTGGCAAAGAAATTGGAGCGATTTCAATTCACGCGGATTTCACATTCTTTGAGGTGCCGAAGGTACATGCTCGCAAAGTATTCGAAGTGATGAAATCGGTTACGATTCGCGGTAATAAAATCAACATCGAGCCTGCTCGACCAAGATAAATATCGCTCGGAAAATAATAAACAGATACAAAAAAGAACGGCTGGTTAAGCTGTTCTTTTTGACTTGTGGGGAAAATGATGGTGGAATACAATCGCTTGAA
>CAZVAO010000161.1:0-3342 GCA_964625175.1 uncultured Clostridiaceae bacterium | reverse complement strand
TTACTGAATGAAATCTAGCGATTCATTCAGTAAGCCCTATTTATGCTCCATTTACAGGTCTATTTATTGTTCCGTATAGCGCTCTGAAGAATATTGCTGATATCGGAACTCGTCTATATAGCCGTGTTGCTCTTCCTGCTTCTGTTTATTCCGCTTACTCCCTACACTAAAAATGATGATAGCACAGAGGATTAAAATTACGCCAAGGAGATCAAACCACCAAGGCTGATGACTGAGATACCCAATTCCAGCCATATTATAGCCAGGGATATACCATCCCAGCAACTCGCCGACTAAGCTGAGACCATTGTGTAGGGCATGAGCAAAAATGGCTAAAAATAGCGAACCGGTGGTTAAATAGAGCCACGTTAGGAAAAGCCCACCTACAAATGCAGTGGCAAACTGCCAAATGTTCAGGTGGATGAAACCGAAGAGAATAGCCGTGAAAAAGATTGCTTTAGGCTTTGAATAGCGGTTACTTAAACCACGGGCAATAACCCCACGCATGAACAGTTCCTCAACGATTGGAGCCGTTATGACCACTTCTAAAATGTATAGATACCAAGGCAAACTGTTTAATTCACCAAAAGCAATCTGCCAATAATCACTCATCGGAATAAACGTTCGGAAGACATTATCCAATTCGGATACTAAAATGTTCAATCCGATTGCAAAGAGAATTGTGCCGAATAAATAGAACAGATTAGACTTCCCCCAGAATCGGATCTTGAGCTGTGCCCAATCATTGCGCGTGATCAAGATGATAGTCATGAGAACACCGAGAAAACTGACCACGACACTGACAATACTATTTTCTAGAAGTGCATCGAGTGCGTAAAACGATGTTCCCCCTGTGTATAGCCCTAAATAGGCCACAATGATGTACATGAGCACTATGGGAACCGCTAACCACAGGATACAGAAAAGAAAAGCCTTTAAAAATGACGTATTGAATTTTCGCTCTTCGATGATAATCACTCCTGCCCGATAATCTGCTGATTATTATTGTTAATGACTCTGATGTGATTATATCATATTGCATGCGGTGGGATTGAATAATCTGAAAATGTTACTGAAGTAAATGAACGTTACTATATTATGATAAAGGACAAATAAATCAGTTGCGTCGCTTCTGTTTGAGCATTACATATAGTAATACAATAAAGCCTGCCCTCAGCGTATCAAAACGAGACATTAAGGGCAGGCTTTATTGTCTCAGGTGTGCTTCAGCGAAATGAAATGATTCCTGTATCACATCACAAACTGTCCACTCGACTGATGGTGTTCAGGCTTCTTGTACTCAAAAATGAGTGTACAGATTCCGCAAGCGCTTTGGGACGGTTCTATTTAGACAAGATACCACCGCTTGGAGTCCTCTGCATAAGAGATTTCAAAGAGGAGCCCATTCGGACTCCTCAGGTTATTAATCTATAGAAATTAATTAAATACTATGAACGTTCAATTACGTGTACAACACCCATGCCGTAGTCTACTCGCTGCTATCTGGTCAGGATAGGATTAGGGTACTGCGCATATGGCGGCTCCATATCCGCAGTTAGCACCTCACCATCCTTATACACAACTCTGATCGATACAAGGTCGATCTGTTCACGATGGTTAGCTTCACACTCAAATTCGTAATTCCCACCATCACTTAATACACGGTATGCTTCTTCTTCCTCACCTTTTCTGATGGTGAAAAAAACCTCCTCTACCTGATAAGCGGTAATTGGAGTGTGTTCAGGCAACACCAGAAAGGATATCTTGTTTGAATTACTGTATTCCGAAGCATGGAATTCAATTTCGCCTTTTCCAAACTCAAAGTTCATAGCTTCAACCGAGGAAGCTTTTATGATTTCATCATCAAGCTGCTGTACAATTCTGTACTCAACCCGCTGACTCTTTAATTCAAGCTCAAGCTCCGCAAAATACATCAGAGGCTGTGCTACCTTGGGAACAGTGGTCTGCCACTCAGAGTACTCATCCCCATAACGAATGCGATGTTGAAGCAGCACTTCTGTTCGCGGTTCCTTCTCACTAAGGTTGAATTCAACAACTGCCGGTACAAACCCGTTCTCATTGATTTCAGTACCGCCGTTAATCCTTCTCTTCAGTATTCCTTCCAATTTGTCATTCTGATAAGCATTACCGCTACAGCTTGTATATACAGTGATTGGAACATCTAAGTGTTTATCAAGTTTGTAAATCCAGACTAGCGCAACCGTGTTTAATACGATTGACATAAACAGACCCAGCACCAGGACTTTCTGCAATGTGTTCTTTTTAAGACTGTCCACTGTTATTACCTCTTTTCTAAAATTTTACACAGCAATTTATGAACCATTAATTTAGTTTCTCGAAATAACACCTTATATTCCCACCCATTTGTTGAGCAAAGGTTCACATAATTTAAACAAATTTTAATGTACTGCTGCAAGGACCTTCCTTGTGTTAACGCCTTTTGTCACTGATTACTCCTAAGGCCCTTCCTAGAGGACACATCGGGATTCAAGGTTAATTGCAACCGCATACGCACCAGCAAGCCACTGTTGGGAAGCCTAAATAGCGCTGGCTCAAAGCTTCCCCCATCTCCTTTTGTCTGCTCACCAATAATCGTCGCAAAACTTGTTTGCTTACAAAATGTCGCAAAGCCCTCTGCAGATGAATATACTCTGTTGTCAACAAGTAGGTATATATCGCCCTCGAAGCTAATGCTATCTTTTGGCAGGTATTTACTGACTACCGAATGAAAACACTCAAAATCAGATGCCAGTTCTGATGGGTAATCAAGCCCTTGGGTGATTGCGGCAATTGGGTATGTGGATCCACTATAGTCTTCTGAGTTCTCAATAAATGCTAGATATGTGTCTGCTAGAGGTCCGCCACGAAATGCCAATAGCTTCTGGGTCTCAACAGTCCCTTTGAGAAGAGGCCTAACAATGTTCTCTAACCATTGATTGGAGTTTCCGCCGCTATTGCCACATATATCTATGACAATACTATCATAATCACTTCCACCTAAAACAAGGCTTCTCAAACTATCGCACTCTTCTTCAGACATCATAAACTTCTTGATTTTGAGGTATAACGTATTGCTGTCATAATACGTTCGATGTGTGAAATATGATTCTGCGCCACCCACTCCATTAAAATACTTCTCATACTTTTCGTTAAAAGCTACTGTGGCATCCTGCCAATAAGTATAATCATCTTTAGATAGCTCAAGTAAATCTATGCAATAGGCATCTTTTTTACCTGGTGAATCATGCGTATTCTTTTCATAGTATTCGTACAAATAGGTTGGCACAATATTTGTGTGGCTATCTCGCAACTCTCCTAATA
>CAZVAO010000160.1:0-3502 GCA_964625175.1 uncultured Clostridiaceae bacterium | reverse complement strand
CAGATTGATGGCGCGATCTGCAAAGTGCCTCAGGGTGCATTCTACTGTATTGTCAACTTACCTATTGATGACTGTGAGAAGTTTGCCAAGTGGATGCTGACAGATTTCCAATTCGAAGGTGCGACGACCATGGTTGCACCCGCAACTGGATTTTATGGGACTGAAGGCAGTGGTTTAGATGAGGTACGTATTGCTTACGTTCTAAAATCCGAGAATCTAGCAATTGCCATGAGGATTCTTAGAGCAGGTGTTTTAGAGTATCGCAAGACTTGTATGAATGTGTAATCGCAGAATAGTGTTTTAATACAGAAAGAGCTATCGTACGGAGATTTTCGTTCGATAGCTCTTTTAGAATATTTAATGTTTTATTAACCAAGCTCAGTGCTAGTTATTAGTCAACATAGAGGAAAATACGCGGTTTGATTACAGGAGCTTGGATATTGGTCTGTGGATACATGGATACAGGTTGATCGCGATATTTTTCTAAGACAGTCATGACTTCCCCATCCATTACGGCATCACCAAATCCCGATGTAAGGATTAAAGAGCAGTCCGCCTTCTCTTCACCAGTAACACCCTCACTAACCATATGACCGTAGAAATCCATAAATGCCTTGGCATCAATGCCCGCAGCGATAATGCCAACCGTATTATTGGCAGCACACGCCTTTAACGTATCTAGTTCGATTTTGCCAGGGAATACACGAATGACGGGTTCATCGGTTCGATCATCCGAAAACACCAGGCGACCAGTGACTTCTTCGCCAGCACCATATACTCCATCAATTACATCGGCAGTCATCTGAATGATGACCCCATAATCGTCTATTATTTTAATAACTTCACCGTATGCGCCCGCAAAAATCTCAGTTGGTTGATAAAAGGGCTTAATACTAATTGTACCGTCATCCGTCGAAATCTCTGAGATAATCCCAGACATAGGTGCAAGCAATTGAAAAATTTGACTCTGTCCAGCAATAAGCTGACCACGCACGACTTCATCACCAACTTTGACATGAACCACACTAGGCAACCTGCGATTGCTGATTTCTAAGGCTTTTGCAGCTTTAATAACTAAGGGCTTATCATCGCGTTCCACATGCTGCCGCAATAGCAAGTAGCCATTACTATAAGAAATATGTTCAACCCGACCATTAAATGGTGCCCTAATAGACTCTTCATTTGTCTCAGCTAAGATATCGCCACTTTTTACATCATCCCCTACGGAAACCCTTAGCGCAGTCTTAAAGCGATCCTGATCATTTTCAAATCCTAATTCCCTAGCAATATTGAAATAGCCAGGTAAGGCTGCCAACAATTCCGTGCGCGCTAAGATGGTATCGGGTTCAACTTTCTGACCCACCGAGACAAAAACTTCCCCTGGGTAGGGTAAAGCAATCGAGCGCTCAATTTGCTGATTGAAACGAATATGTTTACTCATCTGCTACACCCCCTGGTAACACTTGATAATCACGAAGAATTTGTTTGTATTTATAGTCAGCTTTCAATGGGTTGCGTCCATCAATCAAAATACCGAACTCTGTTGTAGGCAGTTTCGCGATAACGCTTGATCCAAATCCATTGCCGAAATCCACTCCCCGATGGGGCTTAATAACCACCGCAACAATTGGGTCATCCTGCGTGTGATGCAATTGGAGGCGATCGCGCATCATTGGATATTCATGCTGTTGATCACTTTGATGTGTCACTTGAATTACCCCTAATTCACGCGGTTTTCTTCCCTCAATATTGAGAGGCGCAATAACTGTAATTAAAGGCTTGGCAATTTGACAGACAAGTTTGATACCCTCAGTCTGTTGCTCAGCAAACCACGCCCCTAACTGACTGAGCATATTGCGATTGTCGACATGCAGCGTCGTAATCCCTTGTGGCTGTAGTGCATCATTGGCAATCTGAACGGCTTCAGTTGGGCTCAATCCTTGAAAACAGCCGCCAGTTAGTAATATGTTGTCAATGCTTGACCATTTAGCAAGTGTTCCACCTGAATAAAACTCCCTGCTTAAAGCCTCTGACATATTGCGTGTTATACTGACGCCGTGCAATTTACCAGCAATCTCCTGATGCTCCGCAAAAGCAGTGCGCAGTGCACCTTGGATAAGTGGCTTTGTATACTGATCCTGATTATGATCGAAAGGTTTTAACATTCGATTAAAGCAGGCATTCGTTAACTCGACTTCATTGCCGTTTTCAGAAAGAGCTAAGAGATTGTCTATCCCAGCCTCTTTCAATAGCCGCGGGGCACTATAGGTAAGACCAGATGCCGCTGAAATTGATGTAAAGACCTTCCGTTCAACGACATCGGATAAATTCGTTGTATATGTGGAGCTATTGTTTGAGGCTCGCCTATAGGCTTTACGTACATACTTGATACTGGAATAACTATCCACTGTAAACCCACCAACATCCATTAATAATGCATTGATACTATACTCATCAGCCCAAGTGTTGATGAGCTTTTGCATACCGATCGCACAAGGGCGAACCGTAGCGTTCTTGGTAGCTGCATAACCAGCTAGTCCTGGTGTATTCTGACTAACTTTATTAATATAAATTTCTTGGATGACTTCATTGACCATATCGATCTGCTCAGACTCCAATTCAGGACGGATATTTTCAGACAAATAAACTTCATCATTTGCTTCAAGGAAAGCAAATACCTCATCCCGCACCTCGCTATTCCCTGCAAATACAACCGGGGCTAACTCATCATTCAAGCGCGACTGGACCGCTGCTGCTGCAATTGTTTCTGCCAGCCCAATTACCTGTAGCGTGTTTCCACCCTCCGTGCCTCCTGCCAGTAAAATAATATCAGGTCGATGCTGTTGAAACCGCTTTAAACGTTCGGGTTGGCGTACGGCATTTCCCCCACTAATGACATCAATTACAATAGCGCCAGAACCTAAAGCTGCTCTTCTGGCACTCGCAGCAGTCATACTGCGAACCACACCTGCGACAACCATTTGCAACCCCCCACCAGCTGAATTACAAATACAAACATCAACACCTGTCAAATCTAAATCACTCTTTGCTTCATTAATGAGGTTCCTTACGGCTTGGTCTATGCCCACAGAAACATCATTGACAGTTTCATCAATCGTCGTATCAGCGCTTCCTTGACATAAAATTGACCATGTGCCAGTCTCTCTAGATAGTAGTAGCGCCTTGGTTCGAATACTGCCGACATCAATCAAAAGAATCATAGCTACTCCCTCCATTACTCTTTATAGTTATATTATAGCACCGACAAAACATCTTTGCACATCAAGTCATTCAAGCATATCTAATTTTTGCACTTTGAAATGGGATTTACACACATCTGGCCATATTTCTGCATCAAACTCAAGAAAAAAACAGTTGCAAAGTTTCTAACTCTGCAACTGTTTTGAATATCCATTCATTGATTTTACAGAAGGCGATCGTGCGTTCAGCGCTTGAAGATGCGCAAGGACTAATTCAATGCTTTGCCAAATTCGAGACCAAA
>CAZVAO010000159.1:0-3590 GCA_964625175.1 uncultured Clostridiaceae bacterium | reverse complement strand
CCTTTCCAGATGATGTTAATGATTTCATCATTGATTTTTAAACATTTAAGCTGATCTGGTTATTTTTACTTTTCGGATGTTATCCCGGTAGATGAGTGAGTATGAAATAGAAACCACAGATCAACTTGTTCGGCATTTACATAAAAAAGTTCTATGTCTGATAGATATAGCCTGTAAAAATATGTTTGATATTACGAGAAAAATAGTTACTGCTCTGCTACTACTGGCGATAGTGGCATGCTCCCCAGGATCGGCCTCGCAAATGAACGAATTCTTAGAAGACGGAAAATCTGCATTGCTACAGGGGCGCTACCTAGATGCTTTGCAGTATGCCGAGAAAGGACTTGTAGTGGCAGAGGCAGCCAATCATCTTGGGGGGAAAGCACGCTTCTATAGCCTCATCGGCCTGAGCCAATACAATCTCGGACGTTACCAAGCAGCCCTTAGGAAACATAAGCAGGCACTTGTTCTTTACCGAGAAATAAATGACTTAAAGGGAGAGGGAAAGGAGTTAAGTAACATAGGCAATGTCTATGCCGAACTCGGTCGCTTCAAAGACGCGTTAAACCACTATAATAATGCGTTGGTCATCCGTCATAGTGTCAAAGATCGCCAGGGAGAAGCGACGGAGCTATCCAATATTGGTGTTCTCCACGCTCAATTAGGGGAATATACTCAAGCCTTAGACTACCATAAGAAGGCAATGGAGATTCATCGTGAGATTGGGGACCGCTTCGCCGAAGGGATAGATTTTAGCAATACTGCCACTGCCTATCAGTACCTTGGACGCTACGAGGAGGCGTTATTCAACTACCAGCAGGCCCTATCTATCGCTCGAGAAACTAATGACCGTCAGGGTATTGCTGGAAACGAAAACGGTCTTGGCACTGTGCACTCTTACCTGGGTCAGCATCTCAATGCTATTAACCATCTGAGAAAGGCATTGGACATTGCACGCGACATCAAAGATCGTCGTAGCGAAGGGGATATCCAAGCAAACATGGGAAACGTCTCTATAAAACTTGGCCGTTATGAAGACGCTCTGAGCCATTCACAGGAAGCACTTGCAATCCATCGAGAGATCGGTAATCGCTTTGGTGAAGGAAGAGACTTAGGAAATATAGGGGTTATCTATTCAATCCTCGACGAAAATCAAAAGGCTACGGAGTATCTAACTCAGGCATTGACCATTTCACAAGAAATAGGCGATCGCTCGACGGAAACTCTTCTTCTGGTCGCCTTCGGCTTGATGCACCAATCCCTTGATTATTTCGGCCAGGCCTTGATTGTGCAGGCAGAGTTGGCCGAACCAGAGGCTCTCTGGCGGATATGGAATGGATTTCAAACGGTTCTAACTAATCAGTCGCATCCTGCCGCTGCAATTTTCGCTGGCAAGCAGGCGATAAACACTATTCAGGGTATGCGTGAGGCTAACAATCATATAGAGGAGCGCATGCAGCAATCTTTGCTGAACGACAAGGAATTAGTTTATCGAATTCTCGCCGACCACTTGATTGACCAAGGTCGCGAGACCGAGGCCCAGGAAGTACTGGACATGCTCAGAGAACGCGAGTTCTACGATTACATCCGAGCGAATGATAGCCAAGATCCGCGCACTATCCGTATCCATTATAACGCCATTGAGGGTGAGTGGAACGCCGGTTATGCAGCCTCAACGTCACCGCTGCCAAGCCTCGCTCAGCGCATTGAGGTTCTGAATCGCATTAATCCTTCGGCCCGTGCCGACGAGGAGCAGGCAGAGCTTCTTCGCCTGATGGCAGAGCGCAATAAGCATACTACGGATTTGAAACACCACATAGCGGATCTATCTACGTATTTCGCGGCTATCACCCCACAACTCCAGACCGAACAGAACGTTTGCTTAGCTGCTACCCCCGGGAACAAGCGCGCCCTACTCACAGAGTTATCAAAACACAGCGGCAGCCGTACTGGATTGTTTCAATTCATTCTCCTGCCTGAGCACGTGCGCATCCTGCTTACCAAACCCGAGGGCTGGCATAGTGCCGTTACCAAGATCACACGGGAAGAACTCAATTCCCGTGTAGACGCTCTATCTGTGGCGCTTGGTAAGATTCAGATAGTGTAACGCTTAACCTTCAGATTCATAACGAAATAATGTAACGGGCAGAGACCCCGCCGCCATACCCCGCCAATCAAATAATAAAAAAAGTACCCAGCTTACCCCGCCGCATTACCCAGTTCCTAAAAATCTGCTTGTAAAGGTCAAAATATCATGCTATCTGTTGGGCTGCTTTGAACTCATAGAAGCATACTGGTGTCTCCAATTGGGGACATTTTTTTTGTCCTAAAAGCCACTTCTTGTAACTAATTGATTTCATTATATATATTTTATTTGTCTTCATAACTCATTTTTGAAACGTCAGCCTAAATTTCAGATTTTTCATGAGCGTTACAATATTTTGCAAATCGTGTCTCTTGTATTTCTTTTTTCAACCTATTGATTTTACATATAAATGTATATACTTCCCTTAGAAAATGCTTAAAAAAAAGCGTTACAATATTTGAATGTGATCAGACGGTATTGCTATTCAGGAGGAAGTAACAACTGACGCAAAAATAATTCCTCTTCAAATTGAGAAATATTATCGACAAGGTCATTGTATAAAAGAAGCTTTTCGACTAGCTTGCTTGGATTTTGAAGGTTCACATGCAATTATAATGCATACAGATTTTTCACCAGGAAAAATCTATTTAGCACAAAAGGGCAGCGGGCAAGCGATATTTGTAGGTTTAGCAAAAGATTGTTTCATCCCAAGCTCAGAAGCGTTTGGTTTTATAGAAGAAACAACTTCTTTTATTAAATTGGAGGGGGGGAGCCAAGGGCAAATCTTAATTTTACACGAGGAATGTGAAAGTTGGTATAATGGCATAGATGCAATGTGGTACGATGGATCTGTTGCGGAACTGCAAGACAATTTGATTCAAAATAGTATTTTGTCTTCGCGGAATATTGATAGAGGACATTATGCACATTATTTTTTGAAGGATATATCAGAAGCGCCATACTCGGTTGAAAAAACCATTCAAAATTTACTAAATGCAAGAGAATGTAGGTTTATTAATATTGATGATAAAGTTTTATCTCAACACATAAAAGAACTTATAACCGGTCACTCAAAAATAGGAAGAATAAAGAATATTATTTTCATCGGACAAGGCACAGCAGGAGTTTCCGCTGCTACCAGTGCTTCGATTTTAAAATATTATTTTGGTAATGAATCAATTAACACCATCTCCATGACATCTTCTGAATTGAGTGGATTTGGTTTTGGCAAAGAATTTGAAGATAGCCGTATGGAAGACACTCTTGTTGTAGCCATTAGTGAGGGTGGGCTGACGACGGACACAAATCGTACTATTGATATAGTAAAAACTAAAGGCGCTCATACGCTAGCAATTGTCAATAGACGAGATTCTGATATTACTTTTAAAGTTGATGGTGTTCTTTATACCAGCAGTGAAAGAGATATTGAAATGTCCCTTTCTTCGACAAAATCTTTTGGGTGCGGCTCTTTTGCGACATGCCTTACAACAGCTATTCACTATTA
>CAZVAO010000158.1:1181-3600 GCA_964625175.1 uncultured Clostridiaceae bacterium | reverse complement strand
AGGTGGACGCTACTCATAGCAGTCGCATGTCGTTTGGGTTTGACAAAAAACAAGGTATAGCGGAGGAATACAATTATGAAAATTGAACAGGCATGGTTACAACAGACAATTGAAGAACTAGTCGAGCGCTTTAATATCCCCTCGATGCAGGTGGCAATTATCCAGCAGGGCCAAGTAAGCTTTGCAGGTAGCGGTGTGCGTGACGTTGAAAAGCAGGATTTAGCAGACAAAGATTCACTCTACTCAATCGCCTCAATCACGAAGACTTTTGTCGCTGCTGGGGCAAGCTTGCTCGTAGCTGAGGGCCTACTTAGCTGGGATGAGCCAATCGTGAATTATCTACCCGATTTTCAAATGTACAATGATGCCTTGACACAAGGTGTTACATTAAAGGATCTACTTAGCCATCGCACGGGTATTCCGCGCCATGATCGTTCCTGGTTCTTTCAACGCGATAAGCTCCAGCAGGCTGATGTTATACACAATATTCGTTATCTAGAGCCAAGTCAGCCTCTGCGCTATGTTGCACAATACAACAACTACATGTTCGCTTTAGCGGCTCATATCATTGAACATGTGACGGGTAAGGCTTGGGATGAATTTGTCACCGAACGCCTGCTCAAGCCTTTGGGCATGGATAATACCTTCTTCCGCAAAGAAGAGATCCTGGGGCGTCAGAATCGGGCAATTGGTTATCAGCCTTCCTCTAATAAGCTTGTGCCCGTACCCTATGGCAATATCTATTTTATGGGTGGTGCGGGATGCATAAGTTCCACTGCTTCAGATATGATTAAGTGGGTTCAATTTCATTTGAATGGGGGCCGAGTTGCAGGTCAACAACTGATTCCAGCAAAGATGATTAAGGAATTACTAACCCCAATTGTAGCGAATGAAGTGCTCCCTTGGAATGATTTTCCGGAGTTTAGCGATCAGTCTTACGGACTCTGCTGGATGATCGAGTATTATCGCGGACATAAGATTGTTTCAAAAGATGGAGGAGTCGATGGTTACTCGAGTGATTTAGTTCTGATCCCTGAATTAGATTTTGGGATTATTAGCTTGTCGAACAAAATCAGTAATTCTACGATTCAGATGCTGCAAAATATGATTTTCGATCAATTGTTCGAACATGAAATCAGTGATTGGCCAAATCGTTATGAAAAAGAGTCCCAACGTTTGGGTGAATTAGCAAAGCAAAAATTTGCCAAAGAAAAAGCACGAGTTGGTCAGCATATTATACCTCGTAGTCTGAGCGATTATCTGGGCACATACACCCACCCAGCATACGGGGAATATGTAGTCAGTCAAAATGGAGACCAGTTGATGATTTCCTATTATGGTAGTCAACGCGCTGTTGATCATGTCGTTGCCGATCATTTTATGTTAGTCATGGATTCAGCTAAGCAGACGATTCCACTACAATTTCAAGCGAGTTTAGACGGGCGAATCCATGGGGTTAGCATCGTTATAGAACCTCAAATTCCAACAGGCATCTATTTCAAGAAGCAGGAATAAATGTAGCCGCAAGAATTGGAATGGCCCTTGCGCGGGGTATAAAACCATGGGGCTGTATTAGGAGTGCTTTGATTTAGTTACGGTGAGACCGAGTAGTGGTCTCCATTTGAAATCGATTGTCGGGTTGAGTTCGATAAAAAAGATATAGCGGAGGATAATGATGATGAAAATTGAACAGGCGTGGTTACAACAGACAGTTGAAGAGTTGATCGAGCGTTTTTCTATTCCCTCGATGCAGGTCGCAATCATTCAACAGGGCCAAGTAAGCTTTGCGGGTAGTGGTGTGCGTAATGTTGAAATGCAGGAAGAAGCGAATAGGGACTCACTCTACTCAATCGCCTCAATCACGAAGACGTTTGTCGCTGCTGCGGCAAGCTTGCTTGTAGATGATGGGTTGATTTCTTGGGATGAGCCAATCGTTACCTATTTACCCGATTTTAAAATGTACAATGAGGCTCTTACACAGAGCGTTACTATGCGAGATCTGCTAAGCCATCGCACAGGTATTCCGCGTCACGATCGGTCTTGGTCCTTAAGGCGCGATCAGCTCCATCTTACAGATATTATTCAAAATATTGCTTTCTTAGAGCCGAATCAGCCTTTACGCCATATTGCACAATACAATAACTATATGTTCGCCTTAGCTGCCTATATCATTGAGCAAATAACGGGCATGGCTTGGGACGAATTTGTCACTGACCGATTACTCAAACCTTTGGGCATGGATAATACTTTCTTCCGCAAAGAAGAGATCTTAAGGCATCAGAACCGATCACTTGGGTATCAGAAGACTGCTGATAAGTGGGCAGCAGTACCTTATGGTGATATCTATTTCATGGGTGGTGCAGGGTGCATAAGCTCCTCTATTTCAGATATGTCTAAGTGGGTTCTCTTTCATCTGAAT
>CAZVAO010000158.1:0-1081 GCA_964625175.1 uncultured Clostridiaceae bacterium | reverse complement strand
CTGACGGCAAGTGGGCAGATCGCTATGAAAAGGAATTTAAGAGATTTGGCGATATGGCTAAGCAGGAGTTTGCAAAAGAAAAAGCACGTGCTGGCCAAAATATAATCCCTCGCGATTTGCAAGACTATGTAGGAACATACACAAATCCTGCTTACGGAGATTATGTGGTGAGCCAAAAGGATGGGCAATTGATGATAACCTATCGTATGAATCTCGTCACAGTTGATCATGTGATAGCAGATCATTTTATGCTGATCATGGATTCATCAAAGCAGGTTATTCCCTTGCAATTTCAATCTAAACTAGATGCTTGCATCCACGGAGTGAGTATTGGTTTAGAGTCTAAAATTTCCAAAGGGATTTACTTTGAGAAGCAGGTATAAGGGTAACTGAAAGGCATAAGGCGGATAGATTGTGGAGAGCATCACGGACCGCAACCTCTAGTTCTTTTTCCTCTAATAGATCTTTCGAATCAAGCATAAAGCGGCGAACGTCTAGCGTTTGTCGCTTTTTAATAACTATGACTGAATTTTAGTGGTCATAGTTTCTTTTTACCAAAGAGAAACAATAAAAGTCATCGATTTAATCATAGTGGTACAGCTAATTGGAAATTATATGAATAGCGGGTGATAAAGAAGAGATAGTCTGAAGGTGAGGGTAGAATTTGCACTTATATAAAGGAGTTTGGCTTTAGTCAGCGAATGTTCTTATAATTAGATTATTTCTGAAAGGAGATTTTTAATGGACTTATTGAAAGCCAAATCCCAAGTTACCTGGTACTATTTTGATGACCTAGATGAAGCGGATGATTTCTTCCGTAATACCCTCATGTTGGAGGCTGTGTTAGATGAGGGTTGGGCAAAAATATACAGGGTAGCAGACACCGCCTTTGTAGGAGCAGTTGATGCGACGAAGAGTAGTCGAAACCCCGTGGTTGAGCATGACTCTCTTTTCTCATTGAACATTGATGATATTGAGGCTTGGCATGCTCATATTAAGGCTAGCAATATGACAGATGTTACGGACATTCAGGATTTTCCTGGGGCTCCTGTTCACACCTTTTTTGCTAAAGGGCCTAATG
>CAZVAO010000157.1:0-3648 GCA_964625175.1 uncultured Clostridiaceae bacterium | reverse complement strand
ATGTTCTGGGCGAGCTCGTCTCGACCCACCTAATATTCTCAACCAGTTAGGGATAGGAGATAGGGAAAGTTGGAATGGGGAAGGGCTGTGAACGCTTACCCTGTAGCAGAAATCTACCATCGCTCCGCTTCTCAAGACTGAGTGCAGGGCTGTCGCTTTCAATGAAGCTTGCCTCCGGCACATGAAGCGTGCTTACGCACATGAAGCTGTGTGCTACGCGACACAATGAAGCGGCCTGCGGCCATGGGACATCAAAGGTCTGGCTAAGGAGAATTACCACTACGCTTGCCTGCAAGATCCTAGGAACAGGGTGTTCCTCAACCAACAATTTAATGTATATTCTTCAATTTCAGATGTACCCAATCACGTAGGGGACGGCTTCCACGCCGTCCCTTTGTGTGCATTGGGGCCCTATTGATTCTGGTAATTAATATGTTGGTTAGGAGTCAGTATCCATCCTCAATAACAACTGCTTAACCATCGCTTAACCATTGCTTGCCAATTGCTTGCCTATCAGTTGGTCAGTTGGTCAGGTGAAGGGAGTAATTAGACAGCGCCATCCTGTCATGTAGGGGCTCACATCGCGCGCCCGCTCCTCAATGTTCTGGTCAAGCTCGTCTCGACCCACCAAATATTCTTAACCAGTTAAGGATCTGGAGATAGGGGAATGGTGGAAATGCGCAATCAACCCAACCCATGTCATTCCGAGCTTGACGATGGCTACTTAAACTAGCGGTGATGCCTATATCCATCAAGTTGAATAATGAGAAGGGAATCAAGCGACTAGTTTGGGGCCTTATTTTACGCACCTTTATTTTACAATTTATGGGTTGATTTGTTATAATACAATTGCCAATATGAGCAACTGACATATGGGCAATCCTGTAAAATTCTAAGTGAGGTGAATGAAATGAATTACGATAAATACACGAAAAACACGATTGGGGTGCTTAATGCTGCGCTGAATAAATGTGTGGAGAATGGCAACGTTCAGATCGAGGATATTCATTTGCTCTGGGGGTTGATTAAAGAAGAGGATTCACTAATTAATAACATTCTTCGCAAAGCGGGTATTGATACCGTGAACTTTAAACAGGACATTAACGCCATAATCGATCGCAAACCCAAAGTGACTGGAGGAAGTCAGCCAGGGATCTCTCAAAGCTCCAATAATATCATGCTTGAAGCAGAGCGTCATGCCCAGAATATGAGTGATCAGTATGTCAGTGTAGAGCATGTCCTGATCGCCTTATTTTCCAGCAATGATAAAGACGTAAAATCACTGTTCAAACAGTACAATATTGCACTAGAGAAATTCATGCTGCTACTGAAAGAAGTTCGGGGCACTCAAAGGGTGACCTCCGATGACCCAGAAGCAACCTACGAGGCACTGCAGAGATTTTCCACAGACCTGACTGAGTTAGCTAGCCTAAATAAACTAGACCCTGTCATTGGCAGAGACGATGAGATTCGACATGCCATTCGTATTCTGTCTCGTAAAACTAAGAATAATCCTGTGCTCATTGGTGAACCAGGCGTTGGTAAAACCGCGGTGGTGGAAGGCATGGCCCAGCGCGTGATCAACGGGGATGTGCCTGAAAACCTTAAGAATGTTCGGATCCACTCTCTGAGCATTAGTGATTTACTCGCTGGATCTAAATATCGTGGGGAATTTGAGGAACGCCTCAAAGCCGTTCTTGATGAAATTAAACAGTCACAAGGTGGCATCATCTTATTTATTGATGAGATCCACAATATCGTTGGAGCAGGAAAAACAGAGGGATCTATGGATGCTGGTAATATGCTCAAGCCCATGCTTGCTCGTGGAGAGTTGCGTTGTATCGGTGCCACGACTTTGGATGAGTACCGCAAGTACATCGAAAATGACTCTGCCCTTGAGCGCCGCTTTCAGCCAGTTATGATTGATGAGCCCAGTGTGCAGGAGACCATAGCGATTCTGCGTGGATTGAAGGAGCGTTATGAAATCTATCACGGGGTCACGATTACGGATCTTGCACTTATTGAGGCAGCCGTCTTATCAGACCGCTATATTTCTGGTCGTTTCTTGCCAGATAAAGCCATTGACTTGATGGATGAGGCCTGTGCGCTGATCAAGACGGAGCTAAACTCCATGCCTACAGAGTTGGATACGATTCGGCGCGAAATTATGGTTTTGGAGATTGAAGAGGCTTCGGTCCGTAAAGAAACAGATTCGACCTCTATGAAGCGACTAGAAGAGCTCCAGAAGGAGATTTCAGAGCAAAAGGATGAATTTAAGCGCCTTAAAGCCAAGTGGGAAGAGGAGAAATCTTCGATTAGTCGGATCAATGAGCTGAAGGAAGAAATTGAAAAAATCAACTTTGAAATTAGTGAGGCAGAGCGGCAGTACGATTTAAACAAGGCTGCGGAGCTCAAATACGGGCGCTTGCCTCAGATTCAAAAGGATCTTGAGGAGGCCCAACTCGAAGTCTCCCAGAAAGAGGCCGCAACCCTATTACGTGAAAAGGTGACCCCTGAGGAAATCGCTAAGATTGTGTCGCGGTGGACAGGTATTCCTGTATCGAAGATGCTCGAAGGGGAGCGTCAGAAGCTTCTTCATCTCGACGAGATTCTACATGAGCGGGTCATTGGACAAGATGAGGCGGTGGGGAAAGTAACAGAAGCGATTATGCGCTCGCGGGCAGGGATTAAAGATCCCAAGCGACCCATCGGATCCTTTCTGTTTTTAGGTCCTACTGGGGTTGGCAAGACTGAACTCGCAAAGACGCTGGCTCAAGCCCTTTTTGATACTGAGAGTAATATGATCCGCATCGATATGTCGGAGTACATGGAGAAGCATACGGTGGCTCGCCTGATTGGAGCCCCTCCCGGATATGTTGGCTATGAGGAGGGTGGACAGCTTACGGAAGCCGTTCGGCGCAAACCCTATTCGGTCCTGTTGTTCGACGAAATCGAAAAAGCGCACCGCGATATTTTTAATATCCTCCTCCAGATCATGGATGATGGGCGCATTACCGATGCGCATGGTCGCACAGTGGATTTCAAGAACACCATTATCATCCTCACCTCGAATATTGGCTCACAGTATCTGATTGAGGGGATGGATGCAATTGGGAATTTGGAACCGGGAGCGACTCAAAAAGTGATGGCTGAGTTGCGGGCTTATTTTCGTCCAGAATTCTTGAACCGACTTGATGATATTGTAATGTTCAAACCCCTCACCATGCCCGAGATTAAAGACATTATGGATCTGATGTTACACGAAATCAGCCTACGAATAGAAGATAAGGGTATTAAGCTGAAATTCTCGCCAGAGGCACGCGATCTGATCGTGAAGGAAGGCTATAATCCAGTGTATGGGGCCAGACCACTTCGCAGATATCTTCAGACCACAGTTGAGACGTTGCTCGCTCGTGGCATTATTTCGGGAGAAGTGGACATGGATAAGGAAGTAACCTTTGTCATCAAGAACGGCGCGATTGATATGGAGATTAATGCTTTAGACACCGAGTAATGAGGTCAGTTGGTCAGGTGAAGGGTTTCATTAGACAGCGTCATTATGTCATGTAGGGGCTCGCATCGCGCGCCCGCCCCTTAATGTTCTGGGCGAGCTCGTCTCGACCCACCTAATATTCTCAACCAGTTAGG
>CAZVAO010000156.1:0-3707 GCA_964625175.1 uncultured Clostridiaceae bacterium | reverse complement strand
CACAACACCGAGATCACCCATTTATGGAATTCTTCTAGTTGTTGGTGTGATATTTGACTATCCCAGCAAACATCTTGATGCCATATTCCAAACCGGCTTCATTAAGATTAAATTTATCATTATGAAGTGGGTATTGACGCTGATCCGTATGCATAATCCCCAAACGGAAGAATGCTCCTGGTTTTTCTTCTAAATAGTAGGAGAAGTCTTCCCCACCCATTGAAGCAAATGGCAATTCAACCACTTGGTCCTGGCCTAATAGCTCATAGCCAATTTTACGTACGATATCCATGTTTGCTACATGATTTCTAAGTGGTGGATAACCGTATTCATAATCAAACTCATAAGTTGCTCCATGGGCTAATACCGTACCTTTGATAATTTCTTCCATCCGCTCTTCTACCTGTTTTCTAACTTCAGGTAGTAAGGTTCGCACAGTTCCTTCAAGCTCAACTGTTTCTGCAATCACATTGAAGCGGAAGCCTCCATTAATCTTACCAATGGTCATAACCGCTGCATGCTGTGGATTGACATTGCGGCTGACAATCACCTGCAGATTATTGATGAGCTGTGCAGCTAAAATCACGGCATCCACTGTTTGATGGGGTGACGCCCCATGTCCGCCACTACCGATTACCTTAATTTTGAAGCGATCCGCCGCTGCCATCATTGGCCCATTAATGACACTGATGCTCCCCACTGGGATCTCTGGATTACAATGAAGACCGTATACATGATCTACTCCATCTAGTGCTCCAGCAGCCATCAAGTCGAGTGCCCCGCCTGGTGGTGATTCCTCAGCAGGTTGGAACAAGAATCTAATCTTGCCATTATACGCGTCCAGATGATCTTGGAAAAACTTACACGAAGCTAATAAGATTGCTGCATGACTATCGTGCCCACAAGCATGCATAAAGCCCTCATTCTCGGATTTAAACTCAAGGTCATTGGCTTCTAGAATTGGTAAAGCATCAATGTCCGCTCTTAGGGCGATCGTTTTTCCAGGACGACCTGTGTCGAGCTCGGCAATCACACCTGTGGCCCCAACCGCCCGAAACGGAATATTGTTATTGCTCAAATACGCTTTAATATAGTTTGATGTCTCAAACTCTTCAAAGCCTGCTTCGGGATGACGATGGAACCACCTTCTAAAATCTCGCACTAAATCCGCATATTCTGATGTGTGTTGAATAAAATCCACTTAAAACCCTCCTACAATAGTAATATCCGTATTATAGCAAATATAATGACTATTTCAGCAGGATAACCGTAAAATTTACCGAATTAATTTAATCGAATATTCTTTGAAGGAGGATTAACTATGACAGACCTAAAACGCCGGATCAGCGTTGAAGATTTATACCAAATGAAATGGGCTACTGATCCTCAGATTTCACCAGACGGTAGCTTAATTGCTTATGTTGTAAAAACCGTTGATGACCAGGATCAAATGAAGTATCAGAATCATATCTGGATGGTCCCCACCGATGGCAGCAAAGCGCCCTATCAATTTACAAATCTCGGAGCAAGCGAAACCAATCCACGTTGGTCTCCAGCTGGTGATAAACTCGCTTTTTCAGCTAAGAAAGATGACTTTACTCAAATTTGGACAATTCCAGTTGGCGGAGGTGCACCTTTACCCTTAACAAACAATAAATTTAATTGCGGCACACCCGTTTGGTCGCCTGATGGGTGTAAAATCGCTTACACCGCGAGTGTTGCTCCAAAAGATGCAGCGGAAAAGCCTGAATCAGATGTCAAATACATCGATAGTCTTCGCTATAAACTGAATGGCAAAGGCTTCTTTGATGGCAAGGTTGCTCAAGTCTTTGTTACCTATCTTGGTAGCAAAGAAACCACCCAACTTACCGATGAAGAGTATGCGTGCGACGCCTTATCTTGGTCACCATGTAGTCAACTTATTGCCTTTTCTTCGAATCGCACGGAAGACTGGCAATACAATAATATCTCCGATATTTGGATTGTGAGCATTGACGGCAAAAAGTTGAATAAGTTCACTGAGAGCGAAGGGCAAGCCACCTCACCATCTTGGTCTCCAGATGGAAATGCCCTTGCCTATATAGGCCATAAAGAAGAGTATAGTGGTGCTACAATCCCTACAATCTATGTAAAAAAGGTCACGGGTGGCAAAGCAATCGATATTCTCCCTCATTTCGATACGGCGCCGCGTCATGGCGTTGGTGGGGACAGTGTTTCTTCCCCATCACCTGGAATCATTTGGGCGGCCAACAGCCGATCCGTCATCTTCCAAGCCTCTTGGCACGGCAAAACAGCCATCTACACCGTTCGCGCCCAGGAAGATGCCGAAGTCACCAAACTTACAGATGGTGATGAAGTGCTTTATGGCATGAGCTATTGTGCTGAAAAAGACACGTATGCCGTATTAAGATCCAGCTTCATAACGATTGGTGATCTGTATTTTATTGAATATAATGGAACACGTCGTCAATTAACCCATTTAAATGACCAGCTCCTCGCAGAAGTTGAATTGTCCATGCCTGAACAGTTTCTCTATCCTTTTGAAGGTTATGAAATTGAAGGCTGGATTATGAAACCCTACGGCTTTAAAAAAGGCGAGAAATACCCTACCATATTAGAAATTCATGGTGGACCACACGCCGCTTATGGCCATATCTTCTTCCATGAGTTCCAACTGCTTACTGCCAAAGGTTATGTTGTCGTCTTCACCAATCCGCCTGGAAGCTCAAATTATGGCCAAGATTTCTTAATCAAAACGCATCACGATTGGGGCGGGATGGACTACCGAGCACTAATGGCAGCGACGGACTATGTCAACAATACTTTTGATTATGTTGATCCTGAAAATTGGGGCGTCACTGGCGGTTCTTACGGCGGATACATGGCGAACTGGATGGTTGGACAAACCGACTTCTTCAAAGCCGCTGTTAGCTTCCGTAGCACCTGTAATCGTTACAGCCAATGGGGCACGAGTGATGTGGGATTCGGCAACGGGCTCTATGAACAAATGGGCAATCCTTGGGACAATCCTGAGTTTTATCTCAAAGTATCCCCTATCACCTATGTTAAGAACGTCAATACTCCCATTATGTTAGTGGGTAGCGAAGAAGATTTACGTTGCCCGATCAGTCAATCTGAAGAATTCTTCTCAGCGCTGAAGTGGCTCAAAAAGGAAGCAGTCATGGTTCGCTTCCCTAATGAGACTCATGAACTCTCCCGATCAGGCAAACCAAAGCATCGCACTGAACGCCTTAACTATTTACTGGGCTGGTTCACCGATCACATTAAAATTAAGCCAGAACAATATCAATAACGCCTAGATATTCCACTCAGGAATTAAGCAATCCGCTTATATCGATGATATAGGCGGATTTTTGTGCAGAGGCGTCTATCTACCAAGACAATGAAACCGTCAAAAACAAGAGAGCCACGAAGATCCATAAAAAATAAGCAACTCACTACGTTCCAATACATTTCGGCCTTTCAGCTTTTCTGCTCTTTGGCATATATATCACCAGTTGGGTGCTACAAAACAATTGTTACACGACTGTTCAACCATCGTTCAACCACTGTTTGAACTATCGTTTAAATGACCGCCTCTTTATGCAGGATATTTTCTGATAACAGCGAAAGCTATAGAAAGATCTTTACTAAGGAGTTTTGACCATGACACCGCTTAAACGTCCTATCAGCATTGCCGATTTATA
>CAZVAO010000155.1:0-3758 GCA_964625175.1 uncultured Clostridiaceae bacterium | reverse complement strand
CCGTACAATTCTCTGGCAGGGTAAGATTTCACACGAAATCTTGAGGGAACAGACTCTGCTCTTCCATTGGCCGGGATGATCTTTACGCTACCTTTCGTATCGTACTCAAAACCGTGAAAAGGACATTGCGCGTGACCTCGACAATTTTGCCAGCACTAATGGAGGCCCCTCTGTGACATCATTGATCAGCAATACAGGCAACTTCGTCAAATTCGTCGCGCCAAAAGACTAATTTTTCACCTAGTCTTACGAAACCCAATAATCCACTTGAAGGAACTTCGCTCGAGCTTAGAACAGCATACCATTGATTATTAATCATTTAGCAACCTCCTTATTTCGCACTAGATTAAATCGTGTTGTCTTTTCTATTTTATCTTATTTAGAAACAATCGCTATGAATCTAAATATATTTATATGAAGAAGAGGATCCTTAGTTGTAAAAAAAAGGATGATTCAAATTTACAAAAATAATAAGTTGAATTATTAAAATATGATTAGAAATTGGTTAATAATTAATAAATATTAATAATATAATTAAAAAAATTAATATTAATATTGACATAATTGATTATTGCTAGTATATTCTAATTGAAGATTAAAGGAATTAAAGGAGTTTAAAATGAAAAGCAGAGACTTAACAGTTGGGAAAATTAGCAGAAACCTCTGGTATATGGCGATACCAGCTATGATGGGCATGTTAGCTCAGAGTATTAACGATGTGGTGGATATGATGTGGATTGGGCGGATCTCGACAAGCTCTATTGCAGCTATTACCTTGTTTAGTTCTGTCTACTGGATGGTAGGCGTTTTTAACCAAATTATAGGTTCAGGATCGGTTGCCGTATTATCACAAGCATTTGGGTCTGGGAATGTCGAAGAAGCGCGTAAAGCGACGGCTGGGGTCTTTACATTCAAGCTATTGGCGGGTATTGTTGCAGCAACTGTACTGTATATTATTATTAATCCGATTCTTCATTTGTATACCAGTGATATGAATGTTATAGGGAGTGCACTCGCTTACGGGCGTATCCGAATTGTTTTCTTGCCAATTATGTTCTCTTCATTTACCGTAACGACAGCATTACGTTGTAGTGGGGATGCAAAAAGCCCCATGATAATTACGATGTTTACTGCTCTACTGAATATTGTTCTAGATCCTATTCTAATCTTTGATACAATTCCATTTTTTGGCTTGCCTGGTTTAGGTTTAGGTATTTTTGGTGCCGCACTGGCGACCGTTATTGCTACGACGCTCTCATTTGTAATCGGTTATTACTTGATGTTTGGCCCAAATAGTAAATTAAGTATTAAAGCCCATGAGTTAATCAGTATTGATTTAGATTTAGCAAAACGGGTTACTAAGATCGGGCTACCACAGGCTACATCTGGTTTTCTAAACAATTTAGCAAATATTGTTATGATTAGTTTGGTTTCTAGCTATGGCACAGTTGCCTTAGCATCCTGGGGAATTGCGGGAAGGGTTTTTGGACTTTTAGCGATGCCAGTTGCAGGACTCATTGAGGGGGGAAGTGCTATTACTGGGCAAAGTATCGGTGCTGGTAAAATTGATCGTGCTGATCAAGCCGCACGCATCACATCTCGAATAGGAGCCGTGACGATGGCCATCATTGGTGGAGCTAGCTTCTTCTTTGCGAATCAAATCTTAGGACTATTTTCAGGCGATTCACAGGTGATTGTTTTAGGTGGGGACTGTCTAAGAGCTGTATTAGTATGCCTGCCGATGTACGCCTATGCGATGGGTTTAGCTACGGCCTTTGCAGGATCTGGTTATACGTTGCCTTTCTTGGTGAGTGGGATCATTGCAGAGTGGGGCATGATGTTGCCTGCCATGTTTATTTTAACTAAGGTTATGTTTGTGCCTTTCAAATATGTACCACTCAGTTACTTGGGTTTAGGATTTGGTTATTTAATCGTGATGATTTTTTATTTCAATAAAGAAAAATGGCGTGAATATGCGGCAAAGGCTTTGCAACCTCAGGTTGCAAGTGATGATTAGTTAATAGCTCGTTAGTATAAAACTGTATATAGCTAAATTAAATCTTTCATAGATAAATTATGGAAGATTTAATTTACTAAGGAATTATTAGGATGTTGATGCATTTTTCATTAAAGATATGCTATAATGAATTGCTATGTATGATACGACTATTGTACAATTGTGAAGGATGATTAAGAGGGAAAAAGATATCTGGTTAAGATGTCTGAATTAAACTCTTAGGATATACGTATGGGGAGTGTGGTTCATGAGTAGGCGTAATTTAACGGAAGGTAGTATTGCTAGAAATCTGATTTATATGTCTTTGCCTGCAATGATCGGTATGATGGCCCAAACGATGTATAGTTTGGTAGATATGATTTGGTTAGGGCGCTTATCGGCAGAGGCAGTCGCTTCCGTTACTATTTTTTCTTCAGTTTATTTTCTTGTTTTTGTTCTCAACAATATCATTGGGCAGGGCTCTGTGCCAGTCATCTCCCAGAGTTATGGGTCAGGCGATATGAAGCGTACCCTGAGAGCCATTGAAACAACCTTCACATTTAAACTGCTGGTGGGTATCGTCGCTTCGATTGTATTGCTCTTGATCATGAAACCGATCATGGGCTTATTCACCAAAGAAGCTGTGGTATTAGCTGGGGCAGTGGGATATGGGCGGATTCGCACTCTTTTCTTACCCATTGTTTTTTCTTCAATTACCGTCAATACCGCTTTGCGATGCTGCGGTGATTCCCAAAACCCGATGAGAATTATGATTTTTGCCTCTGTTCTTAATATTATACTCGACCCTCTTTTCATGTTTGATGTGGTTCCTATCATTGGAATCAATGGTTTGGGTTTAGGCATAAATGGTGTTGCTTATGCTACTGTCATATCCAATGTTTTTTCCTTCATCCTCGGGTTCTATATTCTCTTTGGGCCTAAAAGCAATCTCAAGGTCGAATGGCGGGGCTTGTTTGAGATTGATTACGGATTAATTAAGAAAATTGTTTCAGCAGGAACGCCACCCGCTCTAGGAGGCTTGTTTCGCAATCTTGCGAATATGGTGCTTCTTGGCTTCATCACCAGCTATGGAACCGTGGCATTAGCGGCTTGGGGGATATTAGGTCGAATCTTTGGTTTCCTCTTCATGCCAATTAATGGTTTGATGAATGGTGGCAGTGCGATGACCGGCCAGAATATTGGCAGTGGAAAAATTGAACGTGCGGTGAAGACCGCTTACATGGCAGCCAAAGTTGGTACGGTGGCGATGTTTGTGCTGAGTATAACCACTTGGCTCTTTGCTCCTCAAATTATGAAACTTTTTATTGACGATCCAGCCGTGATAGCGTTGGGGGCCCCTGGACTCAAGATTGTCGTATTAAGTTTGTTACCTGTTGGCTTCTATTTTGGACTCGGTACCATTTTTACTGGCTCGGGCTATACGATTCCATTCTTGGTTTCGGGGTTAGTAGGTCAATGGTTATGTCAGATCCCATTCCTTTTCTTTGTAACTCGGGTATTTCACTCCTCATTCATCTGGATTCCTGCGAGTTTTTGGGCTTATACTATAGGCGAAGGTGGTATCCTACTCTACTATTTTTACAGTAATAAGTGGCGGAAGAAACTGCCTGATGAAGTGGTTATACCAGAGGACACAGCATAATATAAGCATATTCAAAAAGTGCCCTGCAGGTTAAACTGTTGGGGCACTTTTTTCGTTTTAAAATAGGGGATAGGCGATGGGTGATAGGCGATAGGCGAT
>CAZVAO010000154.1:0-3761 GCA_964625175.1 uncultured Clostridiaceae bacterium | reverse complement strand
GCCACTTATAATTTAGCTATAAAGTTTCAGGAGGAGAATCCCATGAGCGATTACATCACCACCTTTAAGCGGTATGAAAAAAAGTATATGTTGACTAAATCTCAATATCTGAGATTGAGGGGGCTACTGGGTCCTTATGTGGTTCAAGATCAATACGCACGATACACCATTTGCAATATCTATTACGACACCGACAATTATGCCATCATACGAAGATCGCTGGAAAAGCCTGTCTATAAAGAGAAGTTGCGATTGAGAAGCTACGGTGTACCTGGACCAGAAGATCAAATCTACTTCGAACTAAAGAAGAAGTACCAAAATGAAGTTTTCAAAAGGCGCATTTCACTGACACCCAAATCGTTTCGCGACTATCAGGAAAAGGGGATTAGTCCCGCAGGTTCGACGCAGATTTCAAGTGAAATTAAGTATTTTATGAAGCAGTATAACCCTCACCCTAGCGTGTTTATCGCCTATGAGCGGACGGCATTTGCAGGAATGGAAAATCCCAATTTGCGAATCACCTTTGATGAGAATATTCGATTCCGTGAAACAGAATTGAATTTGGCGCAAGGGGACCATGGAACAAAAATTTTAGGCAACAACCAATATTTGATGGAAGTAAAAGTGGGCGGTGCGATGCCCGTATGGTTGAGCCAATTCCTGAGTGAATTACAAATTTATCCAACCTCATTCTCGAAGTATGGTTTCACCTATCAAAACTATCTCGCTCCGCTGCGCGATTCATTGCACACTGCACTCAGAATCTCAGCATCCTAGATAAATTATTAGAAGTTAATTGGAGGAAAAAAAATGTTCGGTGAATTTACTTTAGTCACAACGCTGCTCTATATGGGTGTTTCCCTGGGTCTTGGTTACCTGATTGCTCGCTGCTATATGTTTGGAAGTAACTATAATAAATCGTTTGTCGCAACGCTGGCTTTATTGCCAGCAATCGTCAGTGCCGTGATTTTTATTGTCAATGGGAACTTGGGAACAGGTGTTGCGGTTATGGGTGCATTCAGCTTGGTGCGTTTCCGTTCGATTCCAGGAACTGCAAAAGAAATTGCCTTCATCTTCTTTTCGATGGCCGTAGGGCTGGCAACCGGTATGGGCTATCTCCTGTATGCAATAGTCTTCACAGTAGTCGTTGGAGGAGCATCGCTACTCTATTTTCAAACCTCTTTCGGAGAGCAGAGCAGTGCTATGAAACAACTAAAAGTCACAATCCCTGAGAACTTAGATTATAATGATCTCTTTGATGATTTATTCGCTGAGTTCACGGATTCTCATACGTTGATGAAAGTTAAGACAACCAATATGGGCAGCTTATATCAACTGCATTATAACATTGTGCTCAGTGATGAAAAGCGCGAGAAAGAATTTATAGACCAAATTCGCTGCCGCAATGGCAACCTGGATATCATCTGCGGGCACATGAGCGCCTCATCGGATGTTCTCTAGTAAATGCAAGATTTTTTCGCAAAATACGATTGAGATAAAAGCAGCCTGTAATGAGAAAGATTGCCAGCAGAATTGGAAGTACATTTTGGGAGCTAATTGACTGTAGAAAAGGAGTAAATAATGAGACACAAAATTAAAATTGTCGTTATATTGCTGATAATTATCAGTCTGCTTGCTGGATGTGCCACAAGCGTTGCATTGGAGGATGAACAACCTAGCACGGAGGGATCTAAAGCTGCCAACCCAGCCACCACGCCGCTAGCCACAACACCTGATTCATCGTCAGGAGAGACTGAAAAAGCGCCGTCTGACTTCACGTCCGATGCCTATTATGAGGACGAGATTTTCGGCAATGAGATCATTACAATCAATATCACTGCTGAGGCAGAGGATTGGGCGTATCTCATGGAGAATGCCATAGACAAACCCTACATTAGTACTGATGTGGTTATTGATGGGGTGGTCTTTGAGGATGTGGGGATTAAGACGAAGGGGAACTCTACCTTGAGCGAGACGATTTCGATGGGTAGTGAGCGTTTCAGCCTAAAACTAAATTTTGATAAATATCTGGATGAGCAAAGCTGTTATGGTCTTGATAAACTCGTGCTTAACAATATCGCAAAAGATACGACTTATCTTAAAGAGTATTTATCTTATGAATTATTTGACTACATGGATGTTCCGGCTTCACTATACACGTTTGCCGAAATTACTGTCAATGGGGAATACTATGGATTCTTCGTAGCGCTGGAAGATGTCGACAGCGATTTATTTGACCGTGTTTACGGTGAGGATAATGAAGGCGAGGCCTATAAACCGGATGGCGCTGATAATGCTGGTGATGATAATGTCGTGATCAGGATGAATAATATGCCCGGGCAAGACCCAACTATCAGTACTAGTGAGTCAAGTGTTCCGCCTACAGGTACAACGGCGCCAAGTGTTCCGCCTAACGGTACGGCAGTTCCAAATGCCCCAACTGCTGGAACGGCTATTCCTACTGCTCCAACTGGGCAAATGCAACAACCATCAGGAAAACCGCCTATAATGGGCGGAAAGATGCCAACGATGAATGACGGTGTAAATAATATGCCAATTGGCGCTAAAGGCACAGCTGGGTTGGGGGTAAACCTTGTTTATAAAGGAGATGATCTCAGCAGTTACTCCAATATTTTTGATAATGAGGTCACCAACACGAATGAAGCGGATCATGCCCGTGTAGTCGCTTCCTTAAAAACGATTAGCGAAGGTGAAGATTTAGAACAAGTTATCGATGTCGATGAAGTGCTAAGATACACCGCCGTAAATGTTTTCCTTGTCAATTTGGATAGTTACTTCTCTACGATGGGGCATAACTATATCTTATACGAGGAAGACGGCCAATTGTCTATGATTCCCTGGGACTATAATGAATCCTTCGGAACGCATCAAGTATCCAGTGCCTCCATGGCAATCAACTATGCAATCGATACGGTTTTTAACGGTGTCGATGCAGAAGAAAGACCAATTATCGGATTGCTTCTAGAGAATGAGGCATACTTGGCAAAATACCACGCGTATTTAGCGGAAATTGTTGAGTATGTAACATCTCAAGCTTATCTTGAAAAATTTCAAGATCTTGTAGATCTTATCGACCCCTATGTCGAGAATGACACCACATCCTTTAGTGGATATCGTTCATTTCTGACCGGAGTTAGGAACCTAGAATCATTTATTGCACTGCGCGCTGAAAGTGTTAACGGACAGCTTGACGGAAGTATCCCTTCTACGACTGAAGAACAGCTTAACAGCAGTAACTTAGTGGATGCGGGGTCATTCAATCTCTCTGCACTCGGTGGCGCCAATAGCAATACTAGAGGTCGATAGTCAAGACAATGCTTAGAAAAAACAGTGATTATATTTATTAAGTTGATTCCTTTAATGGGGTCAACTTAATGCATATTGAGGCTTTTGGTAGGCACACTTTGTTTAAAAATCCAATCATAATAATAATTGGATGGCGTTTGACTTGACTATTTATGTATGTTATACTCCTTTTTAATTGAATAACCTCATTCAGTAGATGAGGTAGAGGTTGCGAAAATTATGAGTACTGTTGAGGAGATGTGAGGCATCTGTGACTGAACAGGGAAGGGATTTTTGCCGAAGTTTTGAATTTTCCTCAAAAATTTGAAGCTGGGGCTACATTTAATAGGTGTAGAACTGTTGTCAGATCTGACAATGCGCTACTTTAGGAGAACTGAATATCTATTTTGGAATTATAAGCCTTAGAGATATTTTCTCTGAGGTTTTTTGTATTA
>CAZVAO010000153.1:0-3790 GCA_964625175.1 uncultured Clostridiaceae bacterium | reverse complement strand
TAGTAGGATTCTGCACCATTATGATAAACAAATACGCTACCATAACGGAAATCAGCAAAGATGGCACCGCCGAGTTTTCTAATAGCTGGCGGTGTTACGATCCAGTTAGATGTTTTTTGGTCATAATTTCCTAGCTTCTGTAATTCTCGGTACTCACCTTCAGTCAATAGCTGAATCCCCATCTCGGCAGCCATACCTACAGCACTATTAGCTGGTTTATTTTTTTTACGGGAAGCGAGTGCTTCGTTGTCGTAGCATAAGCTTCGGCGGCCAAGTGGACTTTCGGGGGAACAATCAAAGAAGACATATTCGCCTGTTTTGTGATCAAGTAAAACAACATCGGGTTGACCATCGGTTTTTTCCATCTCATTGAGTGACCATAGTTTTTCAGTATATTGCCCAAGTCTTCTCGCTACCTGGTCCCATTGGAGATCTTTATGGCGATTCATATTATTTTGGAAACGAACTTGCAAAATTTCAATCAGTTTTTCGTATTCTGCTGGCAATGAATTCATCTGCTTCTCCTTTTTATGACATAATAATGAGTAAATGTGGAGATATTTCGGAACATACTTCCTAATTGGATGGGGGATGTTACAAATTGCGCGATTGATATCCGGTCATCTTTTAGCGGTGTGCTCTGTTGAAAAAGCACTAAGCTAATTCGTGCTTTTAACTTTTAGAAATTGATCAACCATTAAAGTTTATTCGATGCCGATAAGAAGATCAGTGCCTTCTACTTTAACAGGATAGGTGGTGAGATCGGTTACTTTTACTTTAACAAATAGAATTTTCCCGCTGCTTGCTACTTTTCCTGTGCGCACATCAAATGCAGATCCATGTTTTGGGCAGACAATGGTAGAGCCTTCTAGGTTTCCATCAAAAAGCGATCCGCCCATGTGAGGGCATTTGTTATCCACCGCAAAATAAGACCCTTCATTTTCGACCAGAAGAATCTCGCGATTTTCAATAGTGACTTTTGCCTTCTTGGTAGATGATAAATCCGTGGTTTGAGCGATTTTGATATAATTCATTTCGTACCTCCTTAGTATATTTTTATTGTAGCATGCTTAATGAAAAAATTACAACTTAGCAGTATTGTGAGTGTATACACATCTTTTAATTTGAGTTATAGTAATTTCATAAATGGGTAATTTCTTTGACCTTCGGATGGTTTTTACGATTAGGAGTGAAACCTGCCTTTATAAAAACATTTATGTTTTCTTAAGACAGAGGGCCCTTACGTGTTCGGCATCCCCTAACCCATAGAAAGCTTGAACTTAGCAGGATGCATGCCAGATATCTCAGTATTGCAGGCAATCAGTTAAACCTATTTAACTACACAGTCATTTTGCAGTATAATAATGCACGGGTCCATATCACTTTATCGGAACAGTTTGTTATTAGTCTATAGATATTGATATAAGAATTGGAGAAAGCTATGCAAAAAAAATTGAAGAATAAATGGTATTTTAGCATGATTGTATGTGCTATGTTTCTTTTTCTAGTACCGTTATTATTTGCAGATAATCAAAATATCGAATACCGCAAGGGACTATTCTCATGGGATGCCAAGACTATTGAGCCCGAAAATAGAATAGCCTTGTATCAAATAACAACTCAATTAGAAATAAATGAAGTGTATCAAGAACTTGATCAAATAGCAGTCACGAACGCCAATGCCTATGCGCTGTCAAATGAACTACATGACAAAAATATTGATTTATATCTTTTAACAGGGAGTCGCAAGTGGACCTATGAACCAGATGGAAAGCCTATGCTTGATGAAATAGCACGCGCTGTAGCTTTTAGAGACCATTGGGGGAAAGACAAGTTAAAAGGTATCGTTTTTGATATTGAACCCTATACATCTCAACGCTGGAAGGATGGGGAGCAGGATCTATTAATGAAAAACTATGTAACTGCGATGAGAACTGTGTATGATGTGGCAAAAGGTGAAGCACTTCGTGTTGTTCTATGTATACCAAAATGGTTTGATTTGGAGTACAAGGAAGTCCTAATTGAATTGATGGATTGTTGTGATGAAATATCAGTGATGAACTATGGGCGCACAGATGAATATGAAAATATAGCAGATGAGATTGAATATGCAAGAGCGCGTAATCAAGACATCACGTGCATATTTGAGTTCCAAGCTGTTGGGGCACATGGACTTACGGAGGACAAGACATACCATGATTTGGGTGTGGATATTGCTAAACAAAACTTTGAAAAACTATATAATAAAGCGGGTTATTCAAATCTGAAATTTGCCTATCATTATCTGGAACCGCTAAAACAAATGTTACTTAAGTAATCAATTTTTATTGATAAAAAGGGTCATATGGCAGAAGGCTACTGTCAAAATTCCGGTTAAAGGGTTACAATGAAATGCCACTAATATGGCTTGAAATACCTAGTGGTAGGATATGAAATTTACCTACAATGTGCGGAGCACGTTTCATCGCGAAGCGGTTTCATATGCCCAGCCCGATATCTTTCTGAATGCTCCTCAATAAACCGCATACTAAAGGAAAAGCCCTGTGGGTAGTAGTTCTCATTTGACTATGTATTTTTAGAATTCCATAAATGAGCGCTACCTGTGTTATCAGCTTATTGCCTCACTCAGCATACATAAATTATAGCTTCATATCAGCAATAAGATTCTGCCTTGGTATCATCTCATTTCTGAAATCCTAAGTATTAAAGCATTCTTATTATGCACCGCCCACATTGATTTCGGCAAAGATCACTATTCCTCCCTTCAGCATGAATTAACTGTGCGAGGAGTTGCGGAATCGTTTACTTGTATTTTTCATATAAATCCAGAAATGTTTATAAACTTCAGCAATCAATCTACTACCCCCCATAGGCAAAGTTATAAGTTGAATATGAGCATCATAATTAGGCACTAGAGTATGATTAGGATTACTGCTGTTTGAACTCGCCAAGTCCATATAGGGTAATCGTAAATATAGCAAGTGAGTTCAGTAATCCCATACTCTTTGATGGGCCAGCCCTGCACGCAGTCCTTCTGAGGAGCCTTGCCCTGTACGCTAAAGCTACATGGCAGGCCATTTTACTATTCTCGAAAAGCCAAATACCAAAAAAATCCCCGCAGGTAAAGTTTGTTTTGACTATGCACTCATCTACCAGCCTAAGTGGAAGATGAGGATTGCTGCTGTTTGAGCTAAAGCGAGTTCAGCAATCCCTGACACTTTCTGATTACGCCTGTGCATTTCAAAACAGGCTTTACTTGCTAAAAAAATTTCATCTCAAACGAAACTTTGACCCACTAAAAAAAGTTCATTACGCAGTGGTTTCATATGCCCAGCCCGATATCTTTCTGAATGCTCCTCAATAAACCGCATACTAAAGGAAAAGCCCTGTGGGTAGTAGTTCTCATTTGACTATGTATTTTTAGAATTCCATAAATGAGCGCTACCTGTGTTATCAGCTTATTGCCTCACTCAGCATACATAAATTATAGCTTCATATCAGCAATAAGATTCTGCCTTGGTATCATCTCATTTCTGAAATCCTAAGTATTAAAGCATTCTTATTATGCACCGCCCACATTGATTTCGGCAAAGATCACTATTCCTCCCTTCAGCTTTCAGCCCTTCAGCATGAATTAACTGTGCGAGGAGTTTCGGAATCGCTTACGAGCATCCTTATTCAGCATATACATTTCAAACGAAACTTTGACCCACTAAAAAAAGTTCATTTGCCAACAGGCAAACTTCATTCCGCCAAAGCAAAACACTCTTGTCAAACAAAAATGAAGTAC
>CAZVAO010000152.1:0-3792 GCA_964625175.1 uncultured Clostridiaceae bacterium | reverse complement strand
CTATATTAAGTTTGTGTTACAAATACTACCAATCCATTGTATTACATGATCATTCGCGTTATGATAATAGTGTCGCTGATATACACAGCGTGATTTGTAACTAAAACTATGTATTAATAAGCTTTTTAAAGCTTAAAGGAGGAATATTTATGAAGCGATTTTTAGCAGTCCTTGCGGTCATGACATTGATCGTCAGTATGTTTAGTGGTGTCGTGCTCGCTGGTCCGACGTGGACATTTGATCTCGACAATAATGTGGTCACCTATGTAAGCGGATTCTACTACGGTACGGTCACTGGCCGTGCAATTAATGATGATGGAGTTCCGGTAAATGTAGATAAAATGCTATATCTGTGGAAGGATAATAATGATGACGGAATACTCAGCAATGGGGATACCGAAATCACTACTGGCGTTACTGGATTAGAAATAGCAGACGGCTTCTTCGCTGTCAACATTTTAACGAGTAACGGTGTTGGTACTTACTTCCTAACGGATTCAACAGAAGATTTTTCAGTTGCAGAAGCTTCAGTCAATTATGCGACATTTACCATTATGTATGCAGTTGAGTTGACAGAACCGACCACCCTAGAATGGGGTTGGGGTGATATCCCAGATACAGTTATTGTTCAAGGGACATTCCCAAATGAAGATAATACTTATGCTGCAGGGGAGATTACACTTGCCTATGCAGACGAAACCCCTATTGCTACAGCAGACTTTGCTAACGGTAGTGTTTTCGGTTTCTTATTCGATGGCGGAGATTTCACTAAAACAGGGGATATCGGCCTTTACATTGATGGCATTTTAGCCCTTGAAGGTGCAGTCATGCCTGGAGAAATGGAAGTTACATTCTCACCTGAAGAGGCAATGCGCTATTTAGGTGATGTTGAATTCACAGCTGAATTCAATCTAGATGATATGTATCTTGACGACAATCAACAATATTTGGATAGTGACTATGAATTGTGGGCGATTATTGATGATGGCTCCGTTGATGGCTACCCAATTAATCTAACTGGACGTTTCGAAGATCAAAAAGCGGTTCGTTCTATGAATCTCGATTCAGAGACCTTAGGCGATTACGAAATTGCTTTTGAACTGCGTAATGTTGCAAGCGATACTTTCGTTGCACTTGAAGGTACAGCTTCCATTGAAATCATTGAAACAGAAGATTATAACCTGATGTCTTGGGACGACTCTGCCCTAAGTGTTGGAGATAATTGGTTTGGTTTCGTTATGGATCCGATGTCAGGTGGACGCGGAATTGTGGTCTTCAATGAAGATGGCAACGAATATGTGCACCTAGAAGCAACCTTTGATGGTGCTGGTATTGAAGATGTAACATTTGATACAAACGGCTCAACCGATTTTAAAATTACACCTACGCAAACAGGTCTTGTAGAAGTTACAATCAATGTTTACGAAGGAACGATGACTCCGGGTACGGCTGTGGACTTCGATTTTGATAACAATGATCCGATTCACACCTTCACCCGCGAATTAGAAGTTGATGGCTGGAACGTAACCGTTACGCCTGATACGGTTGATGTGGGATCAGAAGTTGATATCACCATTACTATTACTGATGAAAATGGCAACGAAATTAACAATGCGATTATCACCAGTAGTGAATGTAAGGTGGGCTATAGCAATTACCCAATATTATTTGATGCAGGAACAACCAACGTTGTTGGTGGCGTTTATGTGATCGAGTACAATGATGATATGCTCGATTTCGACTCTGTTCGTGCGATTGACTTATCGTTCTGGAGTGAAGAATCATATGATGCAATGACATCGTCTGTTATTACGACACCTACAGCTGATATCTATTTGGCTAAGGGGATTGATGTTGTTGGTTTAGATGTTTATTCCGTTACTTCCGATACGGACACAATGCTTGAAGGTTTCGACGAGACAGTCGCTATTACGCCTCTAGATTCTGATGGTGACGTCATTTATCCTAACATGTATATCACATATTATGATGAAGACGGTGACGAAGTTGCTGAGATGTCTGCCTTATTGGGTGGAACACGTAGAGATCTAAACGATGATGGCATTAAAGAAGCCATTGAATATGAATTGACGCCTTTAGCGGGTGCTGTTAAGGCCGTTGTACGCGCTCAATCAGCTGACTTAAAAGCATTCGGGGAAGTCGAAATAGAAGTCGTTAAGCCTCTAATTGTGATGACAAAAGCCGTTAATGCAACAGCATTTGTTAAAACAGACTTCGAATTCACCGTAATCGATCCTCGTGATGGCAGTTTAATGGACGATACGGTTACGGTTGTTGAAGATGATGCTAATCTAATTACTTTATCAAACGAAGGCGTTTCAGAAGATAACGGTGTTTATGCAGTTACCGTATTTGCTGAAGATGTTGACTATGTGACAGCTGATGATGACGAAGTAGACGTTACATTTGAATTCAGAATGGATGCTGATACCGTTGGTGGAATCCTGTTGACTGAGGTATTAGTTCTTGAACCGACGCTAACAGCTAATCCAGCTGAAATCGTAATCGGCACTTCAGCTAATATTGTGCTCACCTACCTAGATGCGGATGGAATGCCATTAGAAGATTATGATATTGATCTATTTGGCGACAAAATTGGCACAACGGATGAGAATGGTCAAGTGAGATACGCAACCACTGCAACGAACACAACCGGTTTAGAATTCTATGCGGATACAGATAGTAATGAAACGATTATGTGTAAAGTCACTACAGGTGTTGATCTTGAGGCTCCTAAAGCGACTTTAGTAGAATCTAATGGCGTGGCTACTATTACGATTACCGATAATGTACGTGTTACTAAAGCAATGGTAAACGGTGTGATTGTCGATATGTTCTATGCAGCACCTACGGTTGTACATATGATGCCTGTTACTGAGCAATATCATGTACAAGCAATCGATGCTAATTTCAACTACTTGATGGTCACCCTGCAAAGTGGCGCAACAACTCCAATGCTCGAAATCATGATTGGTAGAGATACGGGTTATGGCCCAGCTGTATTATTAGCGGGCACGACCATGGTTCCAGTGCGTTACGCTGAAGAATTAGGCGCAATGGTTACTTGGAATAATGCAAGTAAAACAGCCACCTATTCTTTGAATGGAACTGTTATTACAGTTCAGGTTGGCAATAAAACCGCAATGGTTAATGGCGAACCAGTCATTATGCCTCAAGCGCCTTATATCAATGATAAATCTCGTACAATGGTTCCTCTGCGCATGATTGCTGAAGAACTTGGTTTCACTGTTAATTGGCTAGGTAATGGTCAAATCACCATCCAATAATTAGAATTCCATAAATTCACGCTACCGTTGTTGTCGGCTTATTACCTTACTCGGCATACTTGTACGTATAGCCTCGTTTCGGAAATAAGGCTCCGCCTAGGTATCGAAGTATTTATGAAATCCTAAGATAAAATTCAAACAGAGGGCGATTTCGGCGTTGATTAAATTATTTTCAACACTCAGCATACTAGTTGTATAGCCTCGCGTAGAAAATAAGTTAGCGCCTTGAACTCGCCTCATTCTTGAAATTTTATAGATAAAGATTTAAGCGCTCTAGAAATAGGGCGCTTTTTGCATGTCATAAATAAGTAATCTCTGCGTTGCTTCGAAAAATTCTGACTCAGCATAATCATTTACAAGTTGGTAAGTTTGAAAGGTGGAATGGTGAAAAAGCTAAATAGTTTAAAAGGCTAAATCGCTAAATCGCGAAAAGGCTAAATCGCGAAAAGGCTAAAAAGCTAAAGCTAACAGGTCAAAAGGTTAA
>CAZVAO010000151.1:0-3807 GCA_964625175.1 uncultured Clostridiaceae bacterium | reverse complement strand
CCAACCCAATCAACTGTAAAGCCAAGCTCTTCAGCAATCATGCGAATGGGCACCATTACCCGATTGAAGCTACTGATATAGGGAGCCTCTTCCATCATCATCGGCACACCATTAACCATAGCGGTCATGTTACCAACTTGTACCGTGATCACAACCTCGCCACCATTAATTGAATAGGTAACTGTGCCATCCACTTCATTCCAAGTTACCACCGCACCTAATTCTTCAGCGTAACGTACAGGCACCATGGTTGTGTCACCGAGCAGTTCTGCGGGGCCAAAGCCAGCGCAGTCTTGACCAATAACGACTGTCAGCCTATGAGCTCGAGCACCTTCAAGCGTAACCATCAAGTAATTGAAGTTTTGGTCAATTGCTTGAACGTGATAGAGGTCGGTTTGTGGCATCATGTGAACCACAGTGGGTGCCGCATAGAACATGTCGACTAAAACACCATTCACCATTGCTTTGGTTACGCGCACGTTATCTTTAATGGTAATGGTCGCCATGCCATTTGCTTCCATCAACGTTGCGGTTGGGGGCTCTAGATCCACTGTAATATCCACTACTGCAGGAACCCCATTATATTGGATGCAACGGTCTGTTTCTGCAATAAAGGTTAAATCACCCGTATTGGTGGCGATTGTCGCATAGGCTACCTGGCCGTTTTCATCAGTCGTTCCAATCTCTTCCTCAGTGTCGTATTCATCGTAGGTGTCACCGTAATAGATGTTCCCCAGATAAACATCGTAGCCCACGAGTGGGTTGCCTTCCGCATCGGTATAGGTCAGCACGATATTGCCAGCCGTTCCTATAACCATCACCTCGGGGTCTGGTGTTAGCTGAGCTAATACAACAGGTACATCTGTCAAATAAAACTCATACTCATCACCCTGCATTAACAGAACAACCACAACATCAAATTCATCTTCTTCAGCCTCATAGTAGTCGACCCAACTTGAAATGACCGTTTCAGCAAAGACACCATCATCTTCTGGAAGTGGAACGTTCATGATACTGTCACCATCAGCATCCATTAGATCACAGACATAATCTTCGTCATCGTCCCTGTGCCATGAGAAGTAGACATCATTGTCTTCGAGCAGACTGCCGTCACGAGGATCAATAACCGTAAACTCAATCTCTGTCTCAATCGTCGTCGTCAGTACAGATGCTTTTGACATCACAACCTGTGGTTTAACGACTTCAAGTTCAACTTCACCGAATTCCTTTGCATCAGAAGACTCGGCGCGAATGACCCCTCTTACTGCATCAGGACTTGCCAAAACGTCAGATTCAATCGATTCTTTAATGCCGTCATCGTTCAGATCAACACGCGTGCCTGTAAATGAGAACGTATCCAATTCATTGTCTTCATCATCATAGAATGTGATCGTGATATTTGGATAAATCACATCGCCTTCAGCATCCAACGGTGTAACTGTGACTTCTTCCCAGAAGCCTTCCAACAAGACCGGTGTATCACAAGTCACATTGTAAACATCGTGACCGACCACTTCAATGGCTTCTCGCATATTGATTTCTGATGGGAAGTCCGTCCAATCACAATCCGGCGTCCACTCGAATACCCGCCAAGTGTTCTCAAACTGCTCTTCGGTCCAGAATTGTAGATCTTCGAATCCAACACGATCAAATGCCATCTTATCGTCGTCATACTCAATCACATAAACACCACCAACGACATTAGTGGTTCCAGCATCAAACAACACTTCACCGGGAATCGTAATGAAACCCATGTCATTTAAGTCAGATGTGATAATCGCATTATTGACTGGGTTACCTTCTTCATCCGTAATCGTAATGGTGATATCCGTTTCAGAATCAACCTCTACGACATCGGGTGTGATCGTGATGTTCCAGCCTTCCACCGCGAGTTCACGGGTGAAGGTGGCAACTGGATCTTCTGCATCAATATCAACATAAGGTCCTTGATATGGATTCGCCACTAAACTGTTCTGAAGAATCATATCATCTTCATAAACATTGATTGTCACCTCTACCACGCCAGTTTCCATAGGAGAAATCGTGAAAGGTTCATCAAAGCGATTTCCCTCTACAGTCTTATCATCTAGTCCTGCTCCATTAAAAATAACTTCATAATAGAAAGCACAACCCTCACCATCTTCATTCTTGACTACAATCGGACGATCCGCGTCTAAGCAGAACCCAAACTCATTATCGCCCACTTTTAATGGGTCATCATTCCACCCCACTAAGTTGTAATCCTCGGGCTCGAGTGCTTCGACCTCAACCGTTGCTTCTTCTAGAATGAACGTAGCTCTTCCATTTTCAGGATTCAGGCCAGCCTCCTGAAGATACATCTCTCTTTCAAGTGTGAATGTAAATTCATAGGTACCAGGATCAATCCCATTTAATGGGAGCATCCCTGTTACTTTAGGATCTGCAAACAGATAAGTCAAGTTGAATTCCCAAGGGGCGTCTTCGTCAGGGCCATCAATGCTAAGCCAAAGCTGATAGCCATCATAATACCTTATGCGATCGGTTCCCTGATCATCAAAGATGTACTCTGAGTCAAAATCAAATGTGGCAGTGAATTCAACATCACCTAAATCCACCATCGCTTCCATTGGGTCAACCGTAACATCCATCTCGGCTGGGACCACTTCACCCTCGAGTGCCAATACAAAATTGGCAGGTCCCTCGCCTTCCGGGACGACTTCTTCATCAGGTTCGGTTACATTGATATATAATCCAAGTTCACCGGTTCTGTAAAAATCATCACCAGAGAACAAGAAACCGAATACAGAGTCGTTGGCAAAATCGGCCTCAGCGATAAACTCTACTGCAGCACCATTTTCATCTTGATAAAAAAGCAGAATGTCTTCTGCATCATAAACATTGTCCTCGTTTGTAAACATGCCCTGCACAATCACTGTGTCGGGGATATCGCCCCAAACCCATTCTAAGGTGGTAGGCTCCACTAATTCAACTGCATACATAATGGTGAAGCTAGCCTCAGATCCAGGGTACACATAACCTTGGTTGTTTGTTGCAACAAAATAGGTGCCAATGCCTAAATCAGTCAAAAATGTTAAAGAGAAAAATCCTCCATCAACATCCCGCCCTAGCACTTCTGAACTAACATCCACATCGTCGTCTTCAGGTTCAAATACACCATCACCATCATCACGAAAAACATCTAGTGTTGGGCTCACGTCACGCACCGCACCCGTCTCACTATCAACGATACGACCTGTTAAGGTGGTGTAATTAAAACCTTCCATATAGGTTACAGTATCGTTGTCAAGTTCGATGTTATAAAGATGTTCGGGGGGTTGGGCAAGCACAACGCCGCTAAACATAGAGACAATAATGGCCATTGTCGCAAACAGAGCAAGAAAACGCTTCATTCTACATTCCTCCTATAGTTTAAAATTTCATAAACTCCAAGTATCCAAAAAGAAAAATGTCAATATTCAGTTGTCAGCAGTACACAGTTTAATAGTCGTTAGCGACTTAAACCATACCTTGAGTTTACGAGTTAATCATACCTCCAAAACCTTTCATTGACAACGATTTTAGCGTTTTGTAACACAATTGTAATATTAGGTGGTCAGTTAGTCGGAGTTTCGGGGTTCGGGATTCGGGTGAGCATAATTGCTTTGCCAAGCGATAGCTTATCGGTGGTCATTAGACAGTAGTCAGGGGAGGTTGGGGATTGCCTAGCGGCAAATGAAGCTGCTTCGCACGGTATTGCATTGCGTGCCCGCACTGCCGAAAATCTAAGATACGATGCTAATATTTCGTATTACAATAGATCCCAACGGT
>CAZVAO010000150.1:0-3976 GCA_964625175.1 uncultured Clostridiaceae bacterium | reverse complement strand
ATAATAGTTAGGTGATAGAGATGAATAATATTCGAAACTTTAGTATAATCGCGCATATTGATCACGGTAAATCGACATTAGCTGATCGCATCCTGGAATATACGGGGGCAATTGAATCACGTGACATGCAGGCTCAATTATTAGACAGCATGGATTTAGAGCGCGAAAGAGGCATTACGATTAAACTGCAAGCCGTAAATATGCCCTACCGAGCGCGTGACGGTAAGGATTACCAACTCAACTTAATCGATACACCTGGACATGTAGACTTTTCTTATGAGGTTTCTAGGAGTTTGGCAGCCTGCGAGGGGGCCTTGTTGGTGATTGATGCCGCTCAGGGTATTGAGGCCCAAACGCTTGCTAATGTTTATTTGGCACTTGAGAACGATTTAACGATTATACCCGTAATTAATAAGATTGACCTGCCAGGAGCAGATCCCGACATGGTGCGCCGTCAGCTGGAAGAGGAAGTTGGAATTGATGCTTCTGAGGCCCTTGAGATTTCGGCGAAAACGGGGATGGGGATTGCCGAGGTCGTTGAAGCGGTGGTTCGGCTTATACCCGCACCGACCTGTCAAGACGGTCCATTGCAGGCCCTGATCTTTGATTCCCACTATGATTCCTATCGTGGCGTCATTGCCTATGTGCGTGTAGTTGAAGGCGAAATTAAGTCTGGTGATAAAATTTTAATGATGGCCTCTGGCGAGAGACTCGAAGTCAATGAGGTTGGCGTCTTCACACCGGCGATGAAAACGATCGATATCTTAAAAACGGGGGAAGTCGGCTATCTCATTACTGGGGTAAAAGATATCCATTACATGCGCGTAGGGGATACGATTACGAGTGCTAAAAATGGGGCAAGCGAGCCTTTACCTGGCTATCGTCAGGTGACCTCCATGGTTTTTTGTGGCCTCTATCCAACGGAGGGCCAAGATTACGATTTTCTGCGCGATGCGTTAGAGAAGCTTCAACTGAATGATGCATCCTTAATCTACGAGCCAGAAACATCCGTGGCGTTAGGGTTTGGCTTCCGTTGTGGTTTCCTAGGTCTTTTGCATATGGAGATTGTTCAAGAGCGCCTAGAGCGCGAGTATGAATTGGATTTGATTGCGACGGCACCTGGGGTCGCCTACAAGGTCGTCATGGCTGATGAGAAAGTCTTGCTTGTCGAGAATCCCTCATTAATGCCTGAGGCACGTAAACGCAAATGGATTGAAGAACCTTATGTGAAGGCAACCATCTTTTCGCCAGATGATTATATCGGCAATATTATGGAGATTACGCGTCAACGCCGTGCTATTTTTAAGGACATGCAGTACGGTAGCGACGGCAAACGCGTACGGTTAACCTATGAGATTCCCCTTTCTGAGATTCTCTATGATTTTTTTGATCAATTGAAGTCGAAAACGCGCGGTTTTGCCTCATTCGATTACGAGTTTATCGGCTACCGTCGCAGTGACTTAGTAAAAATGGATATCTTGGTCAATGGCGAAGCGGTTGACGCACTTTCGATGATTGTCCATGAAGAGAATGCCCAGCGCAATGGCCGTAAGCTGGTTCAGAAACTGCGCAGTTTACTCCCTCGCAAGCAATTTGCGATTCCGATTCAAGCGGCGATAGGGAGTAAGATTATTGCCCGTGAGACGATTGCCGCTTTACGCAAGAACGTCCTATCTAAGTGCTATGGTGGCGATATTTCGCGCAAGCGTAAACTTTTAGAGAAGCAAAAAGAAGGAAAAAAACGCATGAAACAGGTTGGTAGCGTGGAAATCCCTCAAGAGGCATTCTTAGCGGTGCTACAACTCGGTGACAGTGATCGCAGATGATTGGTGGCATCTATATCCACGTGCCTTTCTGCCGCAGTAAGTGCACCTACTGTGCCTTTTACTCAGAAGTCTGGGACAATCAACTCGGCCAAATGTATCTTGAGCATTTGAGACGTGAGATGGCTTATGCTCGCACACAATATCCCCTTCAAGCGCAATCCCTCTACCTCGGTGGAGGGACTCCAGCATTACTGCCAGGTGAGGCCTTGACTGAAATAGTTGCTCACGTGCGCACGACATTCAATTTGGCTGAAGATGCTGAAATCACCATAGAAGCAAATCCAGATTCCGTGACCGTTGAACGCGCTAAATTATGGCGCTCCCTAGGGATTAACCGGGTGAGCATTGGGGTACAAACAGCGGATGATGAATTATTAAAAGTGCTGAATCGACCGCATAACTTTGCACAGGCACAAGAGGCAGTGCAAGTATTAAAGCAAGTCGGCTTCATAAATATTAGTATCGATTTAATGTGTGGTCTACCTGGGCAAACGCTAACGGATTGGCGCGCTACCTTAGACCAAGTGAGCACTTGGGAAACGCAACATATTTCAATCTATCCCCTACAACTTGAAGAGGGAACGCCTTTAGCTGAGAGGGTAGAGCAAGGGATCTATCAGGTTCCCAGTGATGATGAGACAGTGGCGATGCTCGACTATGTGGCCCACTACTTAGCAGACTTGGGTTACCAACGGTATGAAATTGCCAACTACGCCCGTGAAGGTTATGTGGGGCGCCATAATTTGAATTATTGGCACTTAGGGCAGTATTTAGGATTTGGACCTGCAGCGGCTTCTTACTATGAGCAAACACGCTGGACAAATGCGAGTGATCTGAAACAGTGGGCACTTGAAGTGGGCTACCCGTCCGTTCATATTGATGAGGACAGCCAATCGCCTGAAGTCCAAATGGCGGAATACGCGTTTTTAGCGTTGCGACTATTGCAGGAGGGCTTGTCTCAAAAGAAATTTGCAGCCCGTTTTGGGTGTGAGTTGTCCGCGATATATGGTGCTGTTCTGCAGGAACTTGTCGATTATGGCTGGTTGGTGCAAAAGAATGATCATTATTATCTAGCGGACCAGATGATTTCCTATGCCAATGAAGTTTTTCTGCGTTTGTTGCCCGCGGATGATTAAGGGACACTGAAACAGGGTATAATACCATCTGTGATATAATTTAATTAAAATTTAATCAGATTGATACATGTCTTTAATAATACTATGATGCTTAGGTTGTATAATCTAAGTAAGTTGGAGGTGGAAAAATTTGCGTAGAATTATGCGGTATGCTCAGGCAGGCGATAAGAGTTTATTGTTCTTCTTTAATAAGAAAATCAGAAAAGATTTTTTGGATCCTGTGATGATCGTCATCACTCAATTAGGATCCTTTAGTTTCGCCTTGTCACTTACTTTATTATTAATATTATCAAAAAATGCCTCCGCAACTCTAATCGGTGAACGCATGGCGATTGCCTTGATGTGTAGCTCACTGATAATCTTTGCGATTAAGATTGCTGTGCATCGACCGCGCCCCTTTATGACAATCGAAGAGATTCGGACGATGTTAATCCCGCGGGATAAGAATTCATTCCCTTCAGGACACACCTGCGCAGCCTTAACAATGGGTATGGTAGCTACTCAGACAATTACTGGTTTCTTAGGAACCACTTTTATGAGTTTGGCGGTTCTTGTCGGTATTTCGCGCGTGTACCTCGGGGTACATTACCCCAGCGATGTGCTCATTGGTGGGGGGATCGCCGTATTAACGGCCTCCATGATTCTGCCTTGGATTCTTAGTGTATTATAAGCAAATAGCAGGAAAATGAATCCCTTTAGGGAATTTACTCATAATGTAAATTCTCAAGGGGGTTTTTTATTATGACCAAAGCACCACATGTTTCATCGCAAATCACATTTCTATACTTCGATGATCTTGCTAACGCTGATCAATTTTTCCAAGAAATTATGGATTTTAGACTTGTTGAGGATCAAGGCTGGGCGAAAATCTATCAGGTCGCCGATATGGCTTTCATCGGGGCGGTGGATGGCAACCGCGGTTCCTGTAAGGCCCAGGAGGAAAATGCTCTGTTAGTTACACTCTGCGTTGAGGATGTGGCGGGCTGGGCCAAGCGCCTCAAAGAGCACGGGGTT
>CAZVAO010000149.1:0-4008 GCA_964625175.1 uncultured Clostridiaceae bacterium | reverse complement strand
TTAAATATTTCACGTCATTCTAATGCCTAAATCGGCCCTTTAAATGGTATAATTAAGAATATTAGTCATAAGGTTTATTTTTCAGATCAAGGATTAATTATTCTTAAAATAGGAGTGGATGGGTTGTTAGGTGTATACTATGATTAAAACATTTTTAAAGGACAACACCATATCTGTATATATTATAATAGGGCTTGCTACGAGTATCGTTCTGTCTATTGTGCTCTTTTTTACGCCAATACTTTTTAAAATTGCAATCATAGACGTGCAGGGTCAATCCTATCTGAGTGCTCAAACTATCATCGAGACATCTAATCTACAAATGGGTCAAGCTCTTTTTACAGTGAATTCGACTCAAGTTGCAACTGCAATAAAGCAGAATGCTTGGGTTAAAGCGGTTGAAATATCCAAAAAGTATCCAGATCAGATTGTCATCCATGTTGTTGAGCGCCAGCCGATTATTGCTCTGCCTTTTCAAAAGAGTTTTGTTGTTATTGCACAAGATGGAATTGCCATTGATCTGCGTTCGGACTTTTCTCAGATCAATTTGCCGGTTTTGAATGGGTATATACCTGCAAGTGTTGTAATTGGTGAAGCGATAATGGAGTCGTCAATGTGGGAGACCCTTTCGGGAATCTTCGATAATTGTACGGCAGAAATTTTAATGCAGATTTCGGAAATATATTGGCAGGAAAGCGAAACCATTTTGTATCTGAACACAGGTTTGAGAATTATGATTGGAGATCTCAATCAATTTGATCCAACACGCTTGAGGATGTTACCTGATATTTTAAATGAAATATCAACTCAATCGGGTGAGGGATTTTTAGATATGCGCGGTGTCAACACGGTGTATCGCAAAGTTAGTAATGAGTAAATTTTAGATATAAGAAGGAAATATGGGCTAGCAGAGAGAAATACCTAGCTTAAGTATCCTAATTTATCTTAGGAGGTTCGTCATGAGTTATCAGAAGATTATTGCCGGTTTAGATATCGGTACGGCGGAAGTAAAAATAGTTATTGGTGGAGTCAATTATCCGCACAGTGAAGTGCGCATAATCTGTACGGATCATACAGCTAGTAGTGGTATTAGACGAGGAGATATTACAGATATCTCGAGAGTTGCTGCAACCATCAAAGAGATTGTCCATAAAGCTGAGAATGCAGCTGGTGAAGAAATCCAGGATCTCTTTGTCGCGCTACCTGTCCAACATGCTTCAATTATTCATACTTCAGGATCAGTTGCTATCAATGGTGCTAATCGTATTACCTCTGAAGACGATGTCAAACGTGTGATTGCCGCAGCAAAGGTCTATGCAATCCCACCAGAGAAATGCCTTATTGATGTGATCCCGATTCAGTTTAAGATCGATAATTTAACGGGGATTGAACGACCGGTTGGTATTGCGGGTGTGCGTCTTGAGGTTGAAGCGATCTTGATTGTGCTGGATCGCAGTGTTGAACAGAATATCAGGCGCTGCGTTGAAGAGGCAGGTTATCAAGTGAGTCGATTTGTGTTAAACCCTTTGGCAGCCTCACAGCATGTTTTGGCTGATGAAGAGAAAGAAATTGGCGTTGTTCTAATAGATTTTGGCGCAGGCACAACCGAGATGAGTTATTTTAAAGGTGGCGCATTGTTAAATGCCATTAGTATCCCAATTGGGGGGGATCATATAACAGCGGATTTAGCCAAAGTTATTAAGGTTCCACAGCGTCAAGCTGAAGAGCTCAAGCTTAAGCAGGGTAATCTTGTTGTGAATCGCGATGGAGAAAACCAAGAACTCGATTTTGAATCCGATATTGATGTCAGTAAGCAGTTAGTCAATGATGTCATTCGCAGCCGCATTGATGAAATTCTTGATGTGATTGTTGTAGAGATTATTAAGATGGGGTTCACTGAACCACCCGCAGCGGGCATTAAGGTCATCGGTGGGGTGAGTGCAATCTCGGGTTTTGCAGAAGTAGTCGAAGAGACCCTATATGCGCGAGTGACTTATGGATGTGATTCGAAAGAAGACTGTACATTTGCGACTGCAAAAGGTATGCTTGATTTTATTTATCAGAATAGTATGGATTCCACTATATCTGAACCTGCTCGTAAATCGAAACGCAAGCGTGGACCTGGATTTATTAATTGGATTAAAGACTTTTTTGAGCTGTAGGCAAACTGAGGAGGGTTTAATATGTTAGAGATGGATTTCGATACAAGATTAGCTTGTATTAAGGTAGTTGGCATTGGTGGCGGTGGGTGTAATGCGGTGAATCGCATGATTCAAGCTGGTGTCAAAAATGTCCAGTTTATAGCCGTAAACACCGACTCACAGTCTTTAGGTGGAAGTCTTGCTCCCCATAAGTTGCATATTGGTGAGAAAATAACTCGGGGGCTTGGCGCTGGTGCAATTCCAGAAATCGGTGCGAAAGCGGCTGAAGAGAGTATCGAAGCAATTAAAAAAGAAATGATGGGGGCTGACATGGTCTTTATCACTGCTGGCATGGGCGGTGGCACGGGAACAGGGGCTTCGCCAATCATTGCCGCTGCCGCAAAAGAGATGGGGATTTTGACGGTAGCTGTCGTAACCAAACCATTTATATTTGAAGGACGGAAGCGTATGCGCGTGGCCGAAGAAGGGATTAGTCAATTACGCGATGCCGTGGATACGATTATTGTCATTCCTAACAATAACCTACTTCAGTTTGTTGGCGACAAAACGCTTAAAGAAGCCTTTCTCCAAGCTGATGATGTCCTACATATGGGTGTACAAGGTGTTTCTGATTTAATCACCACACCCGGACTCATCAACCTTGACTTTGCTGATGTTAAGACCATCATGGAAGGCAAAGGAACCGCTATGATGGGTATTGGTATTGCTGATGGGGAAGATCGAGCCAAAGCCGCTGCTCAAAAGGCGATTTCTAGTCCATTACTGGAGATTTCTATTCAAGGTGCTACCGATGTATTGGTTAGTATTTCGGGTAGCACTTCAATCACTTTGAATGAAGTGAACGATGCGATGGAAGTGATTTATCAGGCAGTAGATGAAAATGCGAATGTGATCTTTGGACCAACGATTGATGAGGAACTCCAAGACAGTATTCGGGTAACGGCCATAGCGACTGGTTTTGATATCAATATGAAAACCAATAAGGTCATTAATAATCGTTTAGATGCTGTTGGGATCTGGGGCGGTAACGCCACGTCGCCAGTTGCGCCTGTTAAACCATATTCTGGTAAGGAAAGTACGGATAATTCGTCTTATACCAAACAGCCAACGACACCTTTTGATAGTAGCGAAGTGCCGGCTTATCATCGTCGTGATGCTGGACGAGTCAAACGCAATCCTTTCTCAAAACACAACAATTATAATGATGATCATTATTACAAGAAGAATAATGATGAGGACCCCAAAGAGTAGTTCAAAATGCTGTAAAAAATATCAAAAAGAAAGATGGAGGGATTAAAATTAAAAAACTGCTAACAATCCTGTTGATTACTGTCCTGCTTCTTAGCTTTACAGGCTGTAAGAAAGAAGCCGCAGATGTACCCGAAGTACCAGAGACACCGTCAGCACCGACCACACCAACTACACCACCGACAATTACAACCGAGGATAATCCAGGTTCAGACACCATCAGTGTGACCGTTCCGGCCTTTTGGCTCTCTGATGATGACGAATTCGACCCAAGCACACTCGAAGAGGATGGTCCGTATAGTGAAGTGAAACTCAATGATGATGGTACCGTTACAATGGTATTGCCGCGTGAGGCCTATCAAGAAGCAATGGTGCAATCCCGCTTAGCACTTGAAGAAATGTTTGCTGAACTTCAGGGCGACGAAGGTATTCCATTTATTAAAATGATTACTTATAATGACGATTTTACCGAAATTACAATGGATGTCGATAAAACATTATACAATCAAATGCCTTTTGATTTCTTCCATGATATGATTGGTATGACTGTTGGAATTCATCTTCAGTTTATGGATAATACTGCTAAATGTCATTATAC
>CAZVAO010000148.1:0-4103 GCA_964625175.1 uncultured Clostridiaceae bacterium | reverse complement strand
GACGTGAGAATCTGCTACAGGGCCAGCTCTGCGAATCTCAACTCAAACTTTAGCCAATTTAAAAAAGTTTATTCTGAAGAGCACACGTGCGACGTGAACATCATTCTGCTGAGCCAGCCCTGTACGCTAAAGCTACATGGCAGGCCATTTTACTATTCTCGAAAAGCCAAATACCAAAAAAATCCCCGCAGGTAAAGTTTGTTTTGACTATGCACTCATCTACCAGCCTAAGTGGAAGATGAGGATTGCTGCTGTTTGAGCTAAAGCGAGTTCAGCAATCCCTGACACTTTCTGATTACGCCTGTGCATTTCAAAACAGGCTTTACTTGCTGAAAAAAAGTTCATCTCAAACGAAACTTTGACCCACTAAAAAAAAGTTCATGCATGCAGTGTGCTTCATTTGCCGCTAGGCAATCCCCAATCCCCAATCCCCCTCCTGACTACTGAATATTAAATTTGTATTACAGTATCCCCAAAACTATTGTATCAAAAGGGTTTTAACAGTAACATAGTAGGTGACGCGGTGAGAGGAAGTATTGGTGCTCTAGCCTTGCGTACTTGGGGGAATATAAATGTTTAAATCAAAATTAATCAAATTAACAATAATCATGGCACTTCTGCTGAATCTCCTTAGTGGGGTTGTTTTTGCTGTAGAAGCTATCCCAATTAAAATAGAGCTTGACCAAGACGCTGTGACGTTTATTGAGGGCTTTAGTGAAACCGATGTGACAGGAAGAGTTGTGAATGCAGAAACCAATGCGCTATACGCCATTGGAGCTGAACTTAAGCTTTATAAGGATGCAAACGGCAATGGCGTTTTCGATAGTCAGATTGACACTCATATTGTGGGGGCCCTTGGGACAACCGTTAAGAATGGTTTGTTTTCCATATCGATTTTGACAAACAATCAAGGGCAGACGGGGATTGGTCAATATTTTGTAGTGGGTGTGGACGGTGCGAGCTATCACTTCACAGATTACGCGACATTTCGTATCCAGTATGACATCAGCTTAGAGAACCCCGCAACCTTGGAATGGGTATACGACGGCAATTTTACAGATCAGATCGTGGTCAAGGCTGTTTTTCGTAACAATGATAATAGCCACGCAGCGTCAGCCATAACATTGCGTTACCAAGATGGTGATGCGATTGCTACCGCAAACTATGCGGATCAATCAGCGGTGGGTTTTCTATTTAATGAGGAGCAGTTATTTAAAACGGGTCAATTAGGGCTTTACATTGCTGACGTATTAGCGATTGAGGGTGAAGTAAGGCCTCAAGACCTAGACATGCGCCTGTCTCCAACGGAGCTTGTTGCAAACCTGGGGGAAGTGAATCTAGGCTTCGATTTTGATTTAGCTGCTGAATTTACGCAGACCTATCGCACCTATACGGGTAAGGGTGTTGGTCTTAGCGCTGGTTATGATCTTAGACTCACTCTGAAGATTCCGGATGCAGATGAGGATATGGGGCTTGAGCAATATGTCTATGATGCTTATATGTTCCCAGAGCACCCTTTGCTACTGAATATGTCGATTGGCAATTATTTTGAGGATGGTCGTATTGAACTGCCCTTTAATCCCAGAAAAGAAGTTTACTATTTTGGTGAATATGAACTCATCATTGACTTAGTGGATACAAATCATAATTTTATTGTGCAGACCACCACCAGAACGCTGGAAATTGTAGAGGCAGACGAATTTAATCTGGTGGTTTGGAACGACACCGCTCTAGGTGTTGGCGACAGCACCTTTTATTACAGTGACCGCATGGCGGATCGATCTGTTATAGTACTTGACGAACTTGGGTTAGACTATTCAGAGAGCGCAGAATTTCAAGGACTTGAGATTACAGTTTCCGGCTGTGGTGTAGAGGCGGTTTATACAACACTAGCTGCTTTGGATGATGGCGGTGAGATGGTGGTACCTGAAAGCTTTACAATCAAACCCAATGTAACAGGTGTGATAGAAGTTGCAATCAGGGTCTATGAAGTTGTGGACAATGCGTTTTATGGGTCTGCTCTCAAAACATTTAAGCGCGAGCTGGTCGTCGAGGGGTGGAATGTGCAGATTAACCCAACAACCATTGACGTTGGCTCTGAGGTGGATATCAGCATTAGCATTACCGATGAAGATGGGAATCCCATTAATAACGCAATTATTACAACAGCTGATGCACAGAATGTTCTCGTCAACGGGAACAAAGTGAATACGATTGGTGGAAGGTATGTCATTCAATACGATGATGAAAAGCTTTCTTATGAAGACGTTGGAAAGATTGACTTACAGTTTTGGATAAAGAGCGAATGGGAAGCGGCGGGGGATCCCGAGATTGTATTAGAGGGGGCTTTAGATGTTGTCGGTCTCAATATCTATCACGTGACCGCTAATCAAGAAGCCCTATTGCAGGGCTTTGAGGAAGAGGTTGCAATCACGGCTTTAGGCTTTGCCTATGAGGTCATTTATCCAATATTCAGCATTGACTATTATGACGAAGATGGTGAGCCGTTGGCAAAAACCCTTGCTTTGGTAAATGGAGAGCGTGTTGATTTAGACGGAGACAATATTAATGAAGCTGTGACATTTTCGCTGACACCTCCAGCAGAGGCCACTCTTGCAGTGGTCAAGGCAGAGTCTGGCGATGGCAAGAAATATGGCTTGGTTGAGATCCCCGTCTATAAACCACAGGTCGAGTCTGCTCCACAGATCCTAACAGCATTCATTGAAACAGACTGGCAGTTTTCAATCGTGGATCCGCGTAACGGAGAGATCTTAAAGAATAAGATTCATTTGTTGGTTGATAATGAATATATGAAGGATCTACAATATGTACAGACCTTGACCTATCTAGAGGGCGAGTGGTTTGCCAGAACCATCCTCCCCGAAGTTAGCTTTGAGAGAGCGAAGGAAGCAGACGAATCCTTGTATATAGAAATGTATCTAGATACTGCGACCGACCAAATTTTGTTAGAGAAGATTCCAGTCGCTTCAGCAGACCTTAAGTCGACGCCCCCTGGTGTGATTTTGGGAACGGCGACCACAATCGAAATTGCTTATCTGGATGCTCAAGGGGCGCCTTTAAGTGGCTATGGCGTATGGGTTGATGATCAGTTAATAGGTGATACGGATGCAGCTGGTAAGATTGCTTTTTCCACAACGACGGGCACAACCCAGACTATTGTAGTTGAGTGTGCCACCGACGTGGAGGGAGAAGTCACCACTGTACGCATTGCTTCCATTATTGATCTCGAACCACCCAAGGCGACAGTCAGCGAAAGTGGCAAAATAGCAACAATCACGATCACAGACAATGTACGAGTAGCTAAGGCATTGGTCAATGGCCAGAAGGTGGATATCGTATTTGCCCAGCCAACGATTACTTATCAGACGGCTCGATCCGAGGCCTATGTCGTGCGGGCACTCGATTCTAATTTCAACTATTCGGAGATCACTTTAGCAGGTACCTTGCCGCCGCCGGATCCCAAGGTCCTCAGAATTAGTATTGGCGAAGTCACAAAATACGGTACAATTGAATTAGTTAACGGTACCACAGTTGTCCCCGTGCGTTATGCTCAGGAGCTAGGCGCGACGATTGAATGGGATCCGGATATTAAAATGGTTACCTATGCGGTCAACCATAATGGAAATCGGCGTATTTCTGTGGTGATTGATAGTACGACCGCATTAGTCAATGGAAAAAACGTGCAGATGGTATTGGCACCATTCATTAATGACAAAGGGCGTACCATGGTACCCTTGCGGATGATTGCTCAGGAACTAGGCTTTAGTGTCGATTGGGCGGCCAGTGGTCAAATAACGATTCGCTAATCATAGGTTAGAAAGCATCAATTTAACAAATTTTTTACACAAATATTAGCAAAAAAAGAGGGTATTTTACTCAATAATAATCCAAGAATGAAGGTGCTATGGTATACTAAGTGCATGGAATTATTTGTTTCAAACATAACTGCGATGGGTATATCTCTTACTAGATGTGTGAATTGCAGTTAAATTGTTGTTTTACTGAAAAAATGGGAACAATGAGTGTGGGAAATCGGTCTAAACGGTAGGTGCAAGATTCTTTGTAACCTTGCGTGGAGAAGA
>CAZVAO010000147.1:0-4142 GCA_964625175.1 uncultured Clostridiaceae bacterium | reverse complement strand
TTTGAAATAGTTCGTAAAAATCCTAACATATTAAGAATTTTAGAAATGCGACAAGGTCTAGGCACGAACAATAATGTGCAACGAAGCGATACGATTGAGTATGCTGAGTAAGCATTATTCCGAGTAACAACGAAATTGACCATTTATAGAATTCTTAGGGGTGTGTCCCAAAAGAAGAACAGATTAGAAGGGAGCGCAACTAAACGCTTGTCTGCGATTCCCAAAAAACGAAGCCAGGAGTACCACCTGCTTGTCAGGTGGTGCGGATAATTCTGATAATAAGCTGATCTAATGTAGCAAAACTGAAACAAAAGAACCGTCCCAGGTGTTTCGGAAGTGCAACAAAAAGAACCGTCCCGGGTGTTTCCATTGTTTAATGAGCGTTAGCTCTGCACGCAGCCTAGGGGAGCGCTGCAACATCATTGAAAGCGCTAGGCTTCGCAAGGATCTTTATCAGTGGTCGTTAACTGGACAAATGACAAAAAAGATGTACAGAAACCAATCCTATTTACTAGCTGAAATTCAATCCTAGTAATGATGAAAGAATTGCTATTGTTCTAGCAGGTAGTGATTCTGCTTATAGAAATTATCAGGAATTCTATAGCTCTAAAAAAGAAGTAGGCACGGATTTATGATTTTATTTTCTTTTTTTTACTATGAGAATGACGACACCAGCAATAAAGATAACAAGAAGTGCAGGAATAACTATGAGTAAGCTATTGAAATCTGACTTAAGGGAATCATTATCCGCTTCTACTGGCTGGGGTTCTTCGGAAACCACTTCATTTGTAGCTTGTTGTGGTTCATATATGATTACGCCTTCTATCGTTTCTAGCGGGTATGGTAAGCTTTCGCTCAATACAGAACTGCCCAACGATACTAGAGGCTGCACTGGAACCGAAATCTTAAAATCGTGCTCAAGAAATGAGCCGTTGGCTACGCTTTGATCATAAACTGCATAAAAATCATCAGAACTAAAAGTTAACGAGTTATCGTGAGCTACACCCAGAGGTTCAACTGCTACTTCTGTTAGGTATTCAGAAGGTGGCACCACCACGGTAATGTACCCATCAATATTTCTGGTCACAATGGAATAATTAAGCTCCGGTTGGTCGACAAATGTATAACTAACCGAGTAATAAGGCACCTCATTATCTGTCTTAATATAGTGACCATCAGGAGAGAGCGGACTTCGCCGATCCAAACGACTTGCGTCAGCAGCATAGCCAGCCTTTGACTCAGGCTCAGGCCTTACTTCGATCTTGCCCTTATCGTTGATGGGAAGATCAATGAAAACCTCATTGGCATCGTAACTGCGCGAGTGATTTTGGTCAAAGAAGGGCTCTAAATTGTCATATGCTCCGTTGCCAGTTAATGAGCTCTGAAAAAATCCGTGATTAATAAATAAGGCATTAATCGTGCCTGCATTGTCTGGAAAGGCTGTGATCAGCTTTTCATACACTGCTGCAAAGTCTTTGCTATAGGTCTGCAACACTGACCATAGGTTTTCTAACGTACTACCTACTTCTTCTGCGTACACGCCATCATAAAGCTTCCAAAGAATGCCCGCTACAGATAACTCCTCAGCACTCCCCCGCCAATCCCAAGGTTTATAATAGAGGTCCATATCAGCAATAGGAGCGTAGATTGATCCATTCCCCAAATCGTAGAAATCACCTGTAACCAGAGCCATGAACTCGGCAAATCCCTCTAAGTAGGAGTCTGCAGTGGAATCATTCAGAAAACCGGCATGGTTAACGTTGTACCCTCCGACTACACCCTCAGGCATCTTTCCGTAAATACTATACATGACATGGTGATTGTATTCATGCCATTCCCGATTATGTGGAGCCTCTGGTGAGGCGTTTTCCATATCTGGCGTAGCAAGATAAATGCCACTACTCATACTATAGCAAGTACCTCCTTTGGCATCGTCGTAACAGCGGACTGAAACTGCAGGAATACTGAAATCCTCATAAAGACTTAAAGACTCATAGAATTCCACCACTTGCGACATATAGTGGTAGACGGTTGTTATATTGTCTATCAATTCATTCCGAATCAGTGGCCTAAATCCTTGCGTGGGGTGGGTTTTGCTAAGCACATATACGCAGTGGAGATCACTTTCACTCCTTACAGCTACGTCTTTTCTCATATGTATGAAGTAGCTACTGTTTCCATCGGGTACGGTCAGAACAAAGTACTCCTTCTCATCTTTTTTATATCTTAATACCGTGGTAATTGTGTATGATGACGGCAATTCTTCTAATTCTGCTGCCATAATGGAATAATTTCCGGCGGCATCTGTAAACCCTTTGTGGGTTTCACCTTCTGAAGTGATCCAAACCTCCATATGCTTCATGGGGCGATCCGCATAATCCACAATATTTCCAGTAAAGGTGAAGCTGTCGTTCTTTTTTTCTTCGTTTGGCAGGGTATCAACCTGACGACTGGTAAAGACATTAAAAGCTAAGTTTGTGAACAAAGTATCCGGATCCCTAATCGCTTCCGAAACGGTTCCGCCTTGAATGTTCGCTTTTGCGATACGAACAGATTTTGCCGCTAGCTCTAGGCTTGAACCCCCATAATTAACCATAGACTTTTCAGGGGTTGTATTATTGGTTAGCGCAATTCTAAGCGGTCCTGTCGACTGAAACTTTATGGTTCCATCTGTACCTTGTCCATAGGGAACATCGGCCCCTCTGTCATCGATCCACTGCATCTCAGAACTATACGTTAAGGTGCCTTCAAATGCATACGTATAGTTTGCCCCCTCAATCAAATCCGCTCTGCCTATAATGGTCATAGTGCCGCTACCGCCACCACGCGTAGAAGTGCCCATCTTTGTAAGTGGCAGTTCTATACTGTCAGTATAGGTAAACTCTTGATTTGCTGTAAAAGTAAAATCCATTCGTTTTAGCATTTCAAGAAGCGGTTTGTGTTCGAGTTGCAGGGTTTTAAAACGCCCTTCATTGATAGACTCGTCGAATGTGACCTGGTATCTGACGAGCGGTGTGGCAGCAGACACAATGCCTGCATAAGAAATAATCCCAAAAAACGATAGAGTCAGCAAGACTAATAGCGTGAATAGTCTCTTCTTCATACCTTTCTCCTTTTGATCAAACGACATTCTCAGCAATTTGTATTCGCTCAAATTATATTCTTTTTCCCCGCTCTATTCAATATGTTTTATTAGAAATATGAACCTATATTTTTGCCTGGCTCACCAAAAATATTACCTGAAACGAAATTGAGAAAGACCTGTAAAAGCAAAAATTGCTGCCACTGAAAGTAGTAGAGTAGCCCATGCTGCAGTGATTATAACCCCACCTGTAGGTGTCGCCCTACATAGAAGACTGCAACGATGCACAATGCAACTCTTTACTATAACTACATAGATGAATTAATCAGCAACATCTCCCTTTCAGATACTGCCGCGCATCGTGGAGCGGCAACTCATTTTACAATGTGTTTAACCCAACTAATCCAAACATGGTCGGTGGCCAACTCATTGAAATCGACAGTTATTACAAAGGTCGTCCCCGAAGTTTCAAGGAGCCTTAATCTTGCGGATTAAACTGCTCATGAAGCAGGAGATACGGCATTCGAATAGAATAAATAGTATTAATAGCCAAAAGTGGTCTTGCTTAACTTTTGCGATTATCACCTCTAAAAGCTCAAAAACCCGTAAAGATTATTCTATCAAATCTTTGTGAGGCTTTTAGGTTTGATTAAACAGCTGATTATTGACGATTAAACTATTGAAATTCGCTTCTAAATGATTAGAGAAACTTGACAAAATTTTGGCACAGCCAGTAAGGAGATCAATTAATGAAACGACTTCCCGTCATCCTACTACTGTTGTTGACGCTTATCCTGATTGCAGGATGCAGTGATGAAGCAAGCCCAGAGCCAGCTTCCGAACCAGAAGTAACTGTGGATCCTAGAGAGAGTGTGGAATTATTCAATAAAACCTTCTACCCTGTTACAGATGCCTCATTTGAAGATATTGCCGGAAATTATACTGTCCAAATAACCTTCACATCATCCAGCTATGTCAGCGAACTGGAATATGCCTTTGGCGAGGCCTTTTATCAGAGGCTAGAAAAGTTTTTACCGCCAGGTCGGGAGACCCAAGCCGC
>CAZVAO010000146.1:0-4168 GCA_964625175.1 uncultured Clostridiaceae bacterium | reverse complement strand
CCGATGAGCAAAGCTAAAATAATGAATTCAATTAACATTTTAATTAATCTCTAGGAAATTTGGTTTATCTTCAACAAGATTAAGAAACGCTTCTACAACCACTGGCGAAAACTGTTTGCCAGACTCTTCACGAATAATTGCTACTGCTGCAGAGAGATCCATCGCTTTCCGATAGGGGCGGTCCGTCGTCATGGCATCAAGTGCATCAGCTACCGCTATAATAGAAGATTCAAGTGGGATATCATCTCCAGCAAGGCCGAGTGGATAACCTGAACCATCGTAATGTTCATGATGATAATGGATAAATTTGGCAATATCTTTTAAGGAGTCAACTTCCTTAAGAATCGAAGTTCCTATTTGGGGATGTCCTTGGATAATCTGATATTCCAAATCAGTGAGTGATCCTGGTTTATTGAGAATCGAGTCAGAAATACCAATTTTACCAACATCGTGAAGAATGGCAGCTGTTCTGAGATTGGTTAAGCGTGATGGCGCAAAGCCTAATTGGCGTGCAATGGTTTGAGAATAGTGAGCCACTCGCTGAGAATGACCCTTCGTATAGGGATCTTTGGCATCGATGGTATTGGAAAGCGCTTGAATTGTGTCAAAATAGACTTTATGCATATTCAAATACAAGGTAAAAGAGTAGCGAGCCAAAAGCAATGGCAAGAAGAAGAGTAGGAAGCCAAACCAGCCAAAGTTTCGATAGGTAATGGCAATGATGATCCCTAACGGTGCAATAGCGAAGAGGTTAGTAATCACCCAGAGATTCCCCTTGAGTAATTTCAGGAAAGACTCCTTCTGAATAATTGAGAAAAGAATCAAATAGATGAAGGTGTTGACAATGATATAGACAAGAATTGACATTAAAATTCCAATGATGCTGAAAGATGAAACCGTGAAAGCGGGCCATCTTTGTTGGCACATTACAAAAGCATAGCCAGCTAAGGTGTAAGAAATTACATAGGCGGCACTGTTGAACAGCCGTTGATAGAAGTGGAAAAATGACAAATTAAAAATATGGTAACTTTTCCCTTGGCGTGTTTGTATATTAAGTAACGCTCCACAGGCCATGATGAGAGAAGCAATGGCTGGGTGGAACGTCAAAAGTGCGGTTAAGCCAATTGCAAAACCGATAGAGATATACGCGGTTTCACTAATCTGAATCGATAAAGATTCCGTTAATGTTGCTAAGCCGATAAAAAAAATAATTGCCCATGTAGTTGGAAATTCATCGACGGTCTGAAGCGTCATCGCCAATACAAAGATACCAGCTATAATTATAAATAAAGTATAAATCTGATTTTTAGAAATTTTCATAGGGCACACCTCATATATGAAAAAGCCGATGTATGTGATTAGTAATTAAACTAGTTGACTTGGAACCAACCCCAGGCGGAACCGCCTGCGAGAACCAAAGACATTAAGGCTACGATAGCCCCAGTTAATCTTTTTTTCATGATATAACCTCCTTATTAACCTCTGCTGCTACGCTAAGGATGCAGGTTATATCCGCTACGCTTTAAAAAATTTAATTTAATACACCGGCTTAATCAACAAGCATTAAGATTTTGCGATTTAAAGCATCAAGGGTGGCTTTAACGACACTCTCAAGTTCATGGTTTTCATTAAATAGACAGCACCCAACTAATAGTTCCTCATTATAGGACGCGATATAGCTAACAGCGATGTTAATTACGGGTTTTCTGACTAGATTGGTCCAGCAGATATCTTCGACGGTGAAAACACTTCCACACTCGGCGAATTCGCAGATGCAAGACAATGTGGCAATAGCCAATAGTCGGTAAATATTCATTTTTGAATTAGGGCCTTGGGCGACGCCTTCATACAGCTTGTCTCTCTTGCGAAGTACAACCCTTACGGTTGCCGATCGATTAACGGTCGTCACACTAATGTCATGTATACATAATCTCCAAGATACATCGAGCGGTCGGTCAATATCAATTTGCGCAATGCTGATTACTTTATGGTCGACGCGGGTCTCAAATTTAGCCGCAAGAGCAGATTGGATATCACGTGATAATTGTTTAGGATGATGTTCCATGTCGGTAATGACATGGATTTCAGTGATGGCATTATTCACACTGTAAATTTTCGAGGCGTAAACGCCAGGTATCATATTGATGATGGTCTCTTGAGGGGTAGCGTTTTTGTTAGCATCTGCCATCATAGACCTCCTTAGAAGTATATCTGTTTCTCATTTCACTAATAGATAGTATTCGACAGCAAAAGGGTTATCCCTCTAAACTATACCAAATATATAGGCTCATATAAAGATAATTAGTGAATAGAATTCCAACAATAGTTTATTTTCTCTGGTATAATTAGATTTGAGGTGATATTGATGGACAAAGAGATCCTATACACCACCCAAAAGCACTTCTGCCAGACACAAATAAGCAATCTCTATGGGGCTAATGGATGGACGAGTTATCTGCAGAACGTAATCGAATTACAAAGAGCCATAGGGGCATCTTTATCCGTCATTAGTGCATGGAGTGGCGACAAGTTAGTAGGCTTAGTTAGAGCGGTCGGCGACGGCTACATTATTCTATATATTCAGGACATCCTGGTGCTCCCAGAGTATCAGAGACAGGGCATTGGCAGTGAATTGATGCGACGTATGCTTGAGCAATATCAAACGGTGAGCCACAAAGTTCTATTGACGGATCAAAGCGAGAAGACAGCTGCTTTTTATGAAAGTATGGCATTCAAACAGGTAACCGACTATAATTGCATGGCATATATGCAATATAACCGAAAAGATTGAGGGAATTATGCAAAAGAAAAAGAGTTATCGTAAATCAAGCCCAAAAGGCAACGGCCGTTCTCGAAGCAAACCATTAGAAGAGAATGTTGTAGTGAAGTGTTTAGATCTAGATGAATATGGTAGGGGACTTATTGAATATAGAGGCGCCGAACTCGCTGTTGAAAAATTGCTTCCCCAGGAAACAGCTATCGTCGATGTTTATCAAACGAGTAAGAAAAGGTATGCAGAGATCAAACACTTGGAAAGTGTTTCCCCTCAGAGGACGAAACCCCCTTGCCCTTATTATGAACAGTGTGGTGGCTGCCAACTGCAGCACCTCTCCTATGAGGGCCAAAATAAGTTTAAAGCCAATATTGTTCATAAGTATTTAGGATCTTTTGGAACCGTGTTGCCCTTAATCCCGATGGAGAATCCGTTGTATTATCGTAATAAAATTCATTCCACTTATGGTACGGATCGCGCTGGTAAGACAATTTCGGGGATCTATCAGAGTTTCAGCCATCGGATAATTCCAATTGATCAGTGTCTCATCCAAGATCAGAAGGCCGATGAGATTTTATTGACGATTCGAGAATTAGCAATCCGCTACAAGTTGCAACCTTTCTATGAGGATCGCAGCATTGGTTTTTTGCGCCATATTTTAATTAGGGTTTCTAAGGATGGCAAAGTGATGGTCGTCCTAGTAACGGCGAATCGGGCATTTCCAGGCGGCAAGAAGTTTGTTAGGGAGTTAGTAAATAAATATCCTGAAATCGTTACAGTTGTACAGAATATCAATGCCCAACAAACCAGTATGGTTTTGGGCGACCAACAATTCACTCTCTATGGGCCTGGCTATCTAACCGACCACCTCGCTGGTCTGGATTTTCAGATCGACCCCCAGTCATTCTACCAAGTCAATGTAAAGCAGACAGAGAAGCTCTACCGAGCAGCACTCAAGTTTGCCGAGCTTAAGGGCACCGAAACGGTGATTGATGCCTATAGTGGAATCGGTACTATTTCATTATTAATTGCTCAGAAAGCAGATTTCGTTTATGGCGTAGAGGTCAATCGAGCCGCTATTCGCAATTCCATTCGCAATGCGCGCTTAAATAAAATCAAAAATGTTCGATTTATTCAATCCGATGCGGGAGATTTCATGAGTGAGTTTGCTGAGGAAAAGGCTCATGTCGATGTGGTTTTCATGGACCCACCACGCAATGGCGCTGACCAACAATTTTTGGATTCGTTATTGAAACTAGCTCCACAAAAAGTGGTCTATATCTCTTGTAATCCAGTGACGCAAGCGCGTGACCTCAAACACCTAGTGGCTAATGGCTACAAGGTGGCTAAGATCCAGCCCGTTGATATGTTCCCTCACACCTACCATGTGGAGAC
>CAZVAO010000145.1:0-4180 GCA_964625175.1 uncultured Clostridiaceae bacterium | reverse complement strand
TGTTATGACATTCGTACCATCGGGATAAACGAGACCGCCACTCCCAGAACTCTCAAAGACAAGGTAAGACTCTGCTACGGCTTGATAGCCATCTGGTGCCATAGTCTCTGTAAGACGATAGAGTACATCTCTACGCAAGAAGAAGAAGTAAGAGAATCCACTCGCATTGGTGGTCCTTACTTTTGAAAACATCGTGTCATGATCAACCCAATCGCCTAATCCACCATTTGCAGTTGCATCCCACATCATGGGGGTTAGTGTAAATTGAGCTCCACTTAAGACAAAATTAGGCGTGCTCCCGCTATAAGTGGTATTCGTACTTGTTTTTTGCACGAGTAGGAGTGGCGCCGTTGTTGCTTGGGCGAAATTTGCGACATTGAAAGAAACTGCCCCACTCGCACCCTCTGTATCGGTTTCACTTCCGCCCCCACTTGCCCATTGCAAGGTAACGGTATTCTCCATCTCCGCTGCAGAAACCGTATCGATCACTAGCGTATTAAATACAATCTGCAAAGGAGTGTGGCTATACGTAGCAGGGATATCAAATGTGAAACCGGAATCCGTGACCGTTAATCCTTCTGTGATTGGTGTTGCCAAAAGATCAGGCACCACCGTCCCGCTAGGCGTTACGGTTGCTGGATAGATCAAGAAAGAAGCTGGGTCCATTTCAAAGAAATCAGGTAACTCATCTATGATGCGCACACCGCTCATATCGATCATGCCCTTGTTTATATTGATCGTCCAAGCAGCATAAACGGCAGAACCCAAACCTGGATAATCGTCAACATCATAATAGACACCACTCTTGGTAATGGGTGCAAAACTGAATGTTTGCCTAGCGTCGTCCCAATACGTAAATGGTATGGGGGTAACCTGATCGATTGGATCCACGATGCTTCCTGCAAGCGTTGCATCATTATCAAAGATATAGTCGGGATCCTCCATGAATAAAATGTCACGATAATCTTGATCGACGATTGTTGTAATCCCGAATGTAAATTGATCCGAAAAAGCCTGGTTAAAAGTGAAGAGATGCTGGTCTTGTGAATAGCCCGCTAAATTTTCCGCCTCTACCTTGGATAGGGTGATCGTTAGCCCATCTGAATAGGTAATAACGCCTAATCCGTTAACTACCGTATTCGAGGTCGGAGTAAGCGTAGTGCCACCGACATTGGTACGTGTCACCGAAGTTAGGTTCCCAAATGTTGTTCCTTCAGGTAGATCATCCGTTAGAACAATCGTATCACTCCCAGCGTTCGTGACAATATTGATAAAGTCAGGGTTGACTCGGATCTGCCAATTAAACAAACTGTTTTCATAATCATAGCCACTACCTGAGCCTCCCGAAATACTGCGCGTATCTTTATAGAGCAAGTAGTTGCGCACATTTCTATTCGCGGTTCCCTCCATGACTACCGGTGTCCCATCTACTGAGGTGGCTATCTCGGCAGTATTGTAAATACGTGTAGCCCCTCTCCGACTTAAGATAGCAGGCCCCACAACTGTTGTTTTCAATGCCATTGGATACAGTACTGTTGCGGGGATATCGCCGAGATAGACCGTAAGAACCTTAAGCTCAGGGTCAACACTGTCATCTTCCAACGTATAGAAAGGTGCGGTGCTCGTTCCGACGATGCCAAGGGGGATCGGCGATCCGTCACCTATTAATTCTTTAAATACCTGGATATTACGATCTAAAACATCCGTTACAACAACATCTGTCAAATCCAGTCCGCTCAGATTAATAGTGAAGTTCCAAGTCATTTCCTGAGCATCTGCAAAGTAGTCTCCTGCTGATTTATGGATCAATGCGTAATCGGCAAGAACATTCTTTTCAATCGAGAAGCTGAATGGTGGCAACTCATCAATATTCGGATCGCCTCCTGGTCCAGTGCCTGAGCCAGTGCCACTGCCATAGCTGACCGTATCCCAAAGCATGGTAACCGCATTATTAAGAGTAAGGTCGCCTATATTGGTAGCGTTTTCTGGCGTCTCCAGTATATTGGTGTAATAGGTAATTTCTAAAGGACCGTTTAGATCCGAAGATGCCAAGGGGATAATGAGAACGGCTTGGTCATCTGTCAGATCACTATTGGTGTCATAAGTATAATACATGGCCGCCACACCATCTGTATTCCCTCCGCTCGCTCCAGTTATTGTATTAAGATAATCCACATCAAAATCAATAGACCCATATTCTTCAAGTGGCTCTGAACCACTATATACCGTTGCCGTTCGATCTAAAGCTTCACCATTTACATTAAAAGCAATATCTCCACTGCCATTGACTTCGTACATATGCGTATCATCGATTCCATCGATCATATCTACAATGTAGACATATCCACTGCTATAAAAGTAGGTATGGGCATTGATGGTCCACAAATAGCGACCACCATTCACGCCGACAAGTTCGCCTTCTTTCTCTACTAAGACACTTTCAAAGTCCGCGGTTACTGTATTTGAAGTTGCCAAGTCCTCGGCAGGATCTCCTCCGACCAAAGTTGCCGTATTATCAAATTCCCAATTAACCCCAGAATCCGAATTAAGGTGTTCCTCGTATTTATCGCTTGTCAGTCTCGTATTAACAACTATCGAATCCGTTGTCATCTCATTCGTACCATCAAATTCTGGAATCGTATATTCAAGCGTCCCGTCTACTACTGTATAATCAACATCTTCAACGAGTAGGTTCACGCCATTGTAAACGGAGGTCACAAACATTCCATCAGGTATCGGATCGGAAATGACAAGGCCATTAACGCGGGCGACAGTGCCTACGGGTGCCCCACTAGCAACTGCAGCAGAAGCTGTTAATGTATAAGAGAACTCAGGATTATCGATACTGCGAGTCTCTAATGACTTATCTAAATCATAGTCAACTGTATCAGGGTCGGGCGTAGGACCACCACCACTAAATGTTACCGTTACAGCAATTTGATCGCTAATAACATTGAGATCTGGCGCAGGCCCAGTATATCCCCCCGCTTCAATGGCCAACTCCATACTGGCCGTTCCAAGAACATCCAAACGATTATAGACAATTTTGTTAAATATAAATTCAAAATACAATAAGGTTGGATCAACTACATCTTGTGTTACAGTATATATACCTAAAAGTTCAGTATGTGCTATATCGTTATATAGCTCATGTACTCCAATTAGACCAGCGGCTGGCGACAGCACCCCATCTTCTAGTACTGCGGTGAAAGCATAAGAGATAGGTGGCAACTCTGAATCACTTGCTGCAATACACGCTGCATCAAGTAGTGCTGGATCCATCACTGTCCCAATCGGCAAGCCTGTTTTAAAGGGCTCACTTGTATTGAGTAAATACTCGTTATCAAGTTCAAAGTCAATTACGATATCGAGCTGACTCCCATCTGCGGTAGCTTCCATATCCAAAGCCGAATAAGCCCCTAAAGGAGTTGCAGCACCAGAAACCGTCAGCAAGTCCACCTCAGTAGCAGCTTGAGCTTCAAATACAATATTCTGGGATATTATTAAAGTACATAATAGCAATAATGAAATCATTCTTCTTAATTTGCGCATAGTTATACCTCCATGGCTTGGTTTATACTGTTAATTTTATCACATAATTAACCAAATAGGGTAGAAATATAAAGTGAATATAAAGCACATCGCGTATTTCAGTTAAAAATCATTAATTATTACATATTGATCCACTTATGCGTGATTTAGTATCCAATATTTAATTTTAATTTAAATATTAGAGGTAATAATGGCAGGTTTACTCTTTAGGTGAAAGCAGAAAGTTGAAAGGCGAAAGTTGAAAGTTGCTCGCTTCTGATTCTTTTCAACCACAAAGGGCACAAAGGACACGAAGGGGATTAAGATCTTTCCGTTTCTAAGATTCATTAAAAATGCTAGTCAGATTGTTAGTCGGAGCCGATTATATAACTTTGTGCTCTTCGTGTTCTTCGTGGTTCCAACCACTTCAGAACCAGCTAGAGATTGTGCTCCTTAATGAGAAAGATCAAGGGAGGAAGTAGAAGGGATCATAAAATTGCTCGCTTCTGATTCTTTTCAACCACAAAGGGCACAAAGGACACGAAGGGGATTAAGATCTTTCCGTTTCTAAGATTCATTAAAAATGCTAGTCAAAATATTCAGTCGGAACCGACTACCTTACTTTGTGCTCTTCGTGTTCTTCGTGGTT
>CAZVAO010000144.1:0-4328 GCA_964625175.1 uncultured Clostridiaceae bacterium | reverse complement strand
CTTCACTCCAGATAAGGGCGTTTATTGCTGAAAGAGATGAAGAAGCATTCGAATGGTATTTTAGTGGGGAGGCGCAAAACCATCATTGGCAACATAAGATGCGGCAATTGGTTAACGAACGACGACTCTTCGCTTGCATGGCGGGCACGGCGCTGCATAATCAAGGCGTTCAGGAATTTTGGAACTTTGTGCGCTCGATGTTAACGGTTTATTATGATAATGATGGCGCTTTGCGGGCTCGGGTCTACAAGATTAGCCATGATCCGAGTGGGTTGCGGTTCACTCATTTTAAGATATTACGAGGTTCAGTTGCGCTACGTACTCCAATTAGCTATCAAAGCAACGGGGACATGTATGATCAGAAAATCGGGGCGATACGCAGCTATAATGGTCTTAAGTACAATGACTTGACTGAAGCAGGTGCGGGATCAATTGTTGCGGTCTCTGGTTTAAGTGCAACTTATGCGGGTCAATTGATTGGTAAAGGAGAAGAGAGCAGTATTGCCCAGATGAAACCAACGCTACAATCGCGGGTAATCTGCGCAAATAGCGACAAAATTAGTGATGTTTTAGCCGCTTTTCGTTTATTAGAGGAAGAGGAGCCCAGTTTGGGCGTTGTTTGGCAGACAGCATTGCAGCAGTTAGCGATTAAAGTGATGGGTCCTATTCAATTGGAGATTCTCAAGCGCCTGGTTTTTGAGCGTTTTGCGCTCGAGGTTGATTTTGCTCCACCAGAGATCCTATATTCAGAAACGGTAGCGAGCACAGTTCTGGGCTATGGACATTTTGAACCTTTGAGGCATTATGCAGAAGTCCATCTACAGATTAGGCCCGCAGCAAGGGGCAGTGGGGTACGCTTTGTTAGTGAATGTCATGTGGATACCTTGCCTTTGCGCTATCAGCACATCATTGAACAGACCATTTTGCAGAGTCCGCATCGAGGCATCTTAACAGGTAGCCCCCTAAATGACGTGGAGATCGCATTAGTAAATGGACGCGCCCACATTAAGCATACAAGTGGTGGCGATTTTCAAAAAGCAACGATTATTGCTTTGCGCCAAGGACTCGAGCAGGCGGATAATGTCTTACTAGAACCCTATTATGCGTTTGTGATCAGCGTTGAAGTGGACCACTTGGGCAAAGTGATTCATGTCATTCAAAAGGCATCTGGTCAATTCGGCCCGCCTCAGCATCAGCAGAATCGGGTGATGATCAGGGGGCGTGTTCCCGTTGCAACATTCCTTGATTTCCCGCTGGAATTAACGGTGATGACGAGTGGCAGGGGGATGGTTCAGTTGCAGCATGGTGGCTATGATCGGTGTCATAATCGTGATGAGGTGGTTGCGAAGATCGAGTACCAGAAAGATCAAGACCGGGAATATAGCTCTGCCTCTGTGTTCTGCGCAAAAGGGGTGAGTTTCACGGTTCCTTGGCATACGGCCAAAGAGAATATGCATTGTTTGTAGAATGAGACCCTATACACGTGGTCTAGGAGACAGATGCGGTTGCTTAAGACATTAACTCTCTTGTATAATAGAAACATCTGAATCCAGACATTAAGGGAAAAGGGGTGAGAAGCATGCTAAACAAAACGCAGCATCATTTGGTGTGGGCGTACGGACTGTTCTTAGGATGGCTCTTATCCTTTTTATTTAACGGACCCGCATTAAGGATTATCTTCGAGGGTAGCTATGTCAATCCCCAGCGCTTGGCGCTCGCGTATATTATCATTCCCGTAATCATTTTATTAGGCGGCAAGTTTTACAATTTCAAATGTGAATTGCGCGATCAAATTCTAAAATATGGAATAGTGATCAGCTTTCTCGGGACAGCAGCAACCATGTTGTTAAGCGGACTGAACGTCGCGTGGATTATCTATGGGATTGTCGGTGTGATGGGTGTTTTTAGCGGATTTTTCATTGCAGGTTGGGCTTGCTATTTTGTCAAGAGTGTACCCGAAAAGATCATGCCGCGGCTTATGGCCTATGTCATCTGTCTTGGGAATATTCTGCATTATTTAAACTGCCAATTGGCGAACAACCAATATGATATCATCGTTTTGATCAGTTTATATGTGTTTTTGGCGGGTTCCCATTACAACTTTTATAAACTGAGTCAGTTAGGGATCCCTTTCCCAGAACAGCGAATTGAGCCACCCAAAAAGCAGATCGCCTATCTGATGGCTGTGATGTTTCTTCTCAATATTGGCGGAGGATTAGTCCAAAGTTTAGTACAACCATTAGCTGCCCATCAATATCCCTTTATCTATGCACTCACTATTATTCTATTCCTAGCTATTGCAATGATCGTGCATATTATCTCGAATTATCAGCATTTACGTAATATCATCATGATGTCCATGGTCTTAATCGCTTCTGGATTGATTATGTTAATGGTTTTAATGGATCATGTGCTGCCAGCCTATGTTATAATCATAGCAGGGTATGCCTTCTTGGATATTTTTCTCTGGTCTTTTGTGGCAAAACTTGGCGCCGACTATGGCAGCCCCATCAAGATTTTTACGTTTGTGATGAGTGCTAATTTATTGGCTGTTTTTACAGGCAACCTCATGGGAGACTTCTTTGCAGCAACGACTCAACATGTCTATCTAGTGGTCGCCTTATCAGCCATCTCTACAGTTGCTGCATTTGCCGTATTGCCCCTGATTCAGTATGAAAGGGAGACGGACAATGCAACAGGCTCATCAAGAGAAGAAGAAACGAACCCTAGCCCGCGTTCGAATGACGCTTCCAGTACTAGCTCTGTCAAGAGTGGCAAATCGCACGCGCAACCAAAAGAAGCACAGGCAAGCAGAAGCCTTGATTTATCGCCACTTACCGCTCGTGAAGAAGAAATATATTTTCTGATGATCTGCGGGCTAAAGAATAAAGAAATTGCTGAACGAGCACAGATCTCGCTAAATACTTTAAAAAGTCACGCACGCCATATCTATAAAAAACTTGGTGTGAAGAACAAGCGCGAACTGATCAATTTGACAAAAGGTTCAGACGATTAAAGATTTTGACGAGGCGACAGATGAGTATGAAAAAGCAGGTACCCTTGAAATTTTAACTAATCTTTATAAAGAATGATGGTGATTAGGCTTTAAATAATAAGAATAGAAAAAAGTTCATTATAAGTATTAAAATTTGTTTAATATCACCCCTTTTTAACATTAGGGGTGATGTTTTTTTAATTATTAATTGGTATAATTAGGGCACATATATTCTCGGAATAGCTATATATGCAAGAAATAATACCGAAAGGGGCTGGTGGTGTTTTTTAAGTATAGGCTGCTTGTTATTTAAGGAAAAAGAATTCAAGAAGAAACAACCGTTTAATTAAGCTTAAGGTAACGTATTAAGGTAAATTTATTGCGCAATAAATTTGCTGTAGAAGTTGGTTAAAGGTTTTTGGTTAAGGTTTTCTGTATGGATCGGATTCGTTTGCAATTTTTATCACTACATATTCATATCCGATTCTGTTGATTCTGTCGAACACCGTACATGATGCACAAGATGTAGAACATGTTAGAGAACGTGTTAAAGGAGAGAAATATGACTAAAAACAGTCGAAGACTCATTTTTTTGATGTTAATTGTGTTGTTGGCAGTTGCCTTTAGTGCTTCAGCTGCTCCAATGGGGATACCAGATCCTGGTGGCAGTGGATTTACGTATATTGATTTAAACGCAACAGAAGTTGCTATCGTAGGGTATACAGGAACTGCAGCTGATGCAGCCATTCCTGCTACTATTTTAGGTAAAGATGTTGTTACAATTGCCGCAGATGCTTTTAATGGTAATACGTACCCATCTAACTCTATGAGTATACCATTGAGCGTTGGGTTAATTGAAACAGGCGCATTTGCCAACATGATTAATCCCATTAGCATTGATATTGCTAATGACGATATTGCATTTGGGGGCAATCCTTTTGACATGAACTGTACCTTAGTCAATGTGGATTGGGATGGCGCTTTGATGACAAAGGTGCTTACAATGACTTATGGCTATGCTCCAGACATGATCAGCTATAATATGCTTTTTAATTGTAATGCAGCAAGTCGTTGGGTAATCAACTCTGAAGAAGAATTTTCACCATATGATGGACCGTCTGCACTTGAGATACCTGATGGGGTATATGCTATTGGTGAATATGCCTTTTTTGGTTTAGAAGATGGCTTAACCAGTGTGCTTTTCCCCGATTCTTTGATTCGAATTAAAGAAGGCGCCTTTGCTATAACGGGTCTTGAAAACATTAATCTGCCACTGAATATTGAAATAGTAAACAATTATGCGTTTGCTGATTGTCTGTATTTAGAGGATGTC
>CAZVAO010000143.1:0-4348 GCA_964625175.1 uncultured Clostridiaceae bacterium | reverse complement strand
AAGGAGTTTTGACCATGACACCGCTTAAACGTCCTATCAGCATTGCCGATTTATACCAAATGAAGTGGGCGACAGACCCGCAAATTTCGCCTGCTGGTGACCTGATTGCATTTGTCTTAAAAACCGTTGACGATCAGGATCAAATGAAGTATCAAAATCATATCTGGATGGTCCCAACGGATGGCAGCCGCCCCCCTTATCAATTTACCAATGTCGGAAAGAGTGAAACGAATCCGCGCTGGTCACCTGACGGAAAGACTTTGGCTTTTACAGCCTTAAACGAGCAATACATCCAGATATGGACCGTCCCAGTCAATGGCGGGGCTCCCTTACCCTTAACCGCAAATACCTTTAATACGGGCAGCCCCCTTTGGTCGCCTGACGGCTCCAAAATCGCTTATACCGCCAAAATTTCCGACTCTGATTCTGTTGCGCCAACTACAGACGTCAAGGTGATCACCACGATGCAGTATAAACTGAATGGCGTCGGGTTCTTAGATGGCAAAGTCAGCCAGATCTTTCTGACTTCAGTGGACAGTGGCCAAACCCAACAACTAACCTCGGGTGTTTGGGCCTGTGCCGCCCCTGCTTGGTCCCCTTGCAGCCAATATATCGCCTTCAGCTCAAATCGCACGGAAGATTGGGAATACACTAAGATCTCCGATATCTGGATGGTCAATATTGAGAACCTAGAACTTAACAAAATAACCAACAGCGATGGGGTCGCAAACCTTCCTGCATGGTCGCCTAATGGTCAGTATATTGCCTATAGTGGACATAAAATGGCTTATAGCGTTGCCACTATTCCAACTATATACCTAAAATCACTCACAGATCACACAGAGATTGATTTACTACCCAATTTTGATACAGCACCCCACCATCAAGTTGCAGGTGACAGCGTAGCTTCTATCCCTGTTGGAAGCATCTGGGACAAAGCGAGTCAGCGGGTGTATTTTCAAGCATCTTGGCACGGAAAAACCCACATCTATACCGTTTCCATCAATGATCATTCCACCCTGCGTCAATTGACCCATGGCGATGAGGTTCTTTATGGCATCAGTTATTGTGCCAAACAAAACACGTTTGCGGCTTTGAAGTCTAGTTTCACCAAAATCTGCGACCTCGATTTCATTGATGCCTCAGGCAATCGTCGTCAACTCACCCACTTAAACGACGCACTTCTCAATGAAGTTGCCCTCTCTTTACCTGAACAATTCACCTTTACACACGAAGGTTTTGAAAACGAAGGTTGGATTATGAAGCCCTATGGCTATCGCGAAGGTGAGCAGTATCCGACGATCATGGAAATCCATGGCGGGCCGCATGGGGCTTATGGCCATATTTTCTTTCACGAGTTTCAAGTCCTTGCAGCTGCTGGTTATGCCGTCGTCTTCACGAATCCACCTGGAAGCTCTAATTATGGTCAAGAGTATTTAAATCAAACCCACCATGATTACGGCGGACTGGGCTATCGCGCCATCATGGCCGCTACCGATTATGTCAACCAGACCTATGATTTCGTGGATCCCGAGCGTTGGGGTGTAACAGGTGGTTCTTACGGTGGTTACATGGTGAACTGGATTATTACTCAGAGTGACTTCTTCAAGGCGGCGGTTAGTTTCCGTAGCTCCAGTAATCGTTATAACTTCTTCGGGACCAGTGATCTTGGTTTTAATTCTGGTCGATTTGAGAACAAAGGGAATCCTTGGGATCATCCGGACTTTTGGATGCGGATCTCGCCGATCTCCCATGTTAACAACGTCAACACCCCACTGATGCTGGTCCATGGTGAACAAGACCTCCGCTGCCCCATCGCTGGTGCTGAAGAGTTTTATACAGCCCTAAGATGGCTCAGAAAAGAAGTGGTTTTCGTGCGTTTCCCAGATGAGAACCATGAACTATCCCGTTCTGGCAAACCAAAGCATCGCATAGAGCGCCTCAACTATCTAGTGAATTGGCTCACAAGCCATATTGAAATACGGTCTCATCAATATCTTTAGTCTCGTAAAAATGAAAAATCAAACAAAGCAAACCGCCCTTCACTGTACGTAAAGGGCGGTTTGTTTTTCAATTGAAGGATCTCACTTTAATCTTTTAAGGTAAATTTTGCAGAAATAGCATCCGTTGGACAAACCTTAAGGCAATCCCCACAACGAATACACTCTGCACTATTGATATTTGCCCGAACAGACACATTCATCTTGCACACCTGCTCACACAGCATGCAGTCAATACACGTGTCCTTGTCGACCTTCATCTGGTAGATAGAGATTTTATTAAATAGGCCGTAAAAAGCGCCCAAGGGGCAGATATATTTGCAGAATGGCCGATAAGTAAAAACCGAGAATAGGAGTATGCCTATCAGCAGCAAGATCTTCCAGGCATAGAGAAATCCGATTGCCGAGCGTAAGGGTTCAATCATCAAAACTAAAGGGATTCCCCCTTCCAGTGTTCCTACTGGGCAGATCCATTTACAGAAATACGGCGTTGATACACCGAATTTATGCAATGAATAGACTGAGAGAAATACAACAAAATAGGCAAAGATGAAATACTTTAAATAACGTAACGGATGGTCAAATCTCTTTGATATCTTTCGTTTTTTTGTTTTTATTTTGTAGAGTAAGTCCTGCAAAAAACCAAATGGGCAGAGAAAACCACAGACCAATCGTCCCAGCGAGACACCGAAAAATATTAACAAGCCCCAGACATAATAGGTAATCCCATTCGTATTACCGCCCAATGTCGCCTGCAAGGCCCCAATCGGACAAGACCCCACAGCACCGGGGCAAGAATAGCAATTTAAACCGGGCACACAAAGCTGTTTCAGCGGTCCCGTGTATATTTTGCCTTTGAGGAATCCAAATAAATAGCTATTATAGAATATAGTAGCTGCGATTTGGATCTTAGTACGTTTATTCTTCATCATCGCTTAACCAATTCCAATGCATTCAAGGCAAATTCGAATTGCCTTCTGTAAAACAATCAAATGTTCTTCATTTGCCACTCCGATTACAATTAATGCAATTGCACCAGCATATAACATCAACCGTATGCTCGCTTTTTGCACCAGCAACCACCTGCCTCTCCTATCGGTTACGATCTTGTGGAGATCTCTTGATTACCCCAGCACTTTTGCTAATTATATCATAATCAAGGCCTTTTGACCGCCTCAAGTGCTAAAAAAGAGGCAAGCGATCTGCCTCGCTTACCTCTCATAAACTTTTAATTATTCGGCGTTTCCGATTTATTTAGATGCCTCAAATACCAGACCTACCATCATTTCAACGCCAGTGGCAATGGCGTCATCACTTGGATTAAAACGTGGATTGTGGCCCGGATAATCATCGCCTGGTGTTTTCGCACCCAGATAGAAGAATGCGCCAGGTACTTCTTGAGCAAAGTAAGCAAAGTCTTCACCGCCCATGCCTGGTTTGTCACGATGATCAATACATTCAGCAGGCAACAAATCCTGTGCCGTGCGCTGAACAATTTTAATCATGTCCGCATTGTTGAATACAGAAGGATAGCCATACCAATAGTCTACTTTGGCAGTTGCACCATGTGCTAAAGCAGTGTGCTCAGCCACTTCAATAATGCGTTTCTTAACGATTTCACGTGTGTCCGCTTTTAAAGTGCGAACGGTCAATAGCATCTCTGCCGTTTCGGCTATAATATTGTTTACAGCTCCAGCATGCATGCTGCCGATTGTCACAACACCACTATCCAGTGGATCTAACGTGCGGCTGATGATTGTATGGAGCCCAACAATGATATGGCCAGATACTTCTACGGCATCGATCCCGTTATGGGGGTAAGCACCATGTGCACCGCGACCTGTTACAGTAATTGTACAACCATCCGTATTAGCATGGCTGTAACCAGAAACCGTTTGAATCGTACCTGTCGGTATGCTGGTAGAAACGTGTAAACCAAAGACATATTCTGCATCGGGGTTTTTCAGTACCCCATTTTGAATCATGCCGAGTGCACCCCCTGGTGGGGATTCCTCTGCAGGTTGGAACAAGAATTTAACCGTTCCAGGGATCTCGTCTTTGTGCGATGCCAATACGGTAGCAGCCCCTAAAAGTACTGCCGTGTGAATGTCATGGCCACAGGCATGCATAACATCTTTAACCTCAGAACAATACGGCACATCTGCCTCCTCAGTTATGGGTAATGCATCCATATCAGCGCGTAGAGCGATGACGCGACCAGGTTTTCCACCCTCTAGTACACCGAGAACAGCAGTAGAATTGGGGTAACGTGTCACTTTGATTCCAGCCTCTGTCAAGACTTTTTCAACTAGAGCAGACGTTTGATACTCCTCGTTAGCAAGTTCAGG
>CAZVAO010000142.1:0-4468 GCA_964625175.1 uncultured Clostridiaceae bacterium | reverse complement strand
GTCATGGCAATAATCTCGTTGCTTTTTTTATGTTTGAAACACCGGGGACGGTTCTTTTTGTTTCGTTTTCGAAACAAGCGGGACAGGTCTCTTGAAAGCTGGCCCTGCAGCCAGCTTCTCACGTCGCGCTAACGCACTCCTCAGAATATCAGCGTGAAAAATACGGCTGGTTTGCTATTTTGGTTTGTTGCCGATTGTTTAGAAGTATTAGAATATGCCGTTATCACAGGGATAGAGGTAAGCGCAACAAGGGTCGGCACGGAGACCGACCACTACAGTATAACAAGGGATCGGCGCGGAGACCGACCACTACGGTATAATAAAGGTCGGTACGAGACCGACCACTACATTATAACAAGGTTGGAATAATAAAGGTCGGCACGGAGACCGACCACTACATGGTGGGTGGTGTGAACCAGGTTAGAGCAAATATGTTGGGTATGGGTTCAGGATTTCCACCTTTCTAACATTCCACCTAATAGAAAACCCCCACTCTAGTATATACCTAGGGCAGGGCTATTTTTTAATTGTGCGAACAAAAGTGGTCGGCACAGAGACCGACCACTACGGTATAATAAAGGTCGGTACGGAGACCGACCACTACATTATAACAAGGTTGAAAACCCCGTATAATTGTTGGAATAACAAGGGTCGGCACGGAGACCGACCACTACGGTATAACAAGGTTGGAATAACATAGGTCGGCACAGAGACCGACCACTACGGTATAACAAGGTTGGAATAAAAAAGGTCGGCGCGGAGACCGACCACTACAGTATAGCAAGGTTTGATATGGGAAGGCACCTATAGCTTTGATCGTGGGTCAGCTAGCAGGAGTTCGTGTTTCTCGAGCAGGAGCAGGAGCTCTTCTTCGAGCTCGTGTTGACGGCGATATTGTTTATTGAGTAGGGCGATATCCTCGTGTCCGATATTTAATTGTTCGCTGAGCAGGTTGAGTGCCGCTTCGCACTCTTGGATCCGCTGTTCACACTGCTCTAATTTTTTGCGATAGCGTCGGATTTTGCGTTGTTGTTCTTTGTCTGCCTCGTAGTTCTGCCGCCCCTGCTGTGATTTGGAGTTTGCAGTTTCGACTTCTTGGGGCTCTTTCTGACGTAAGTAATATTGGTAATCGCCATTGTACACGAATAAATGATGATTTTCGATTTCCAAGAGGCGCGTTGCCATGCTGTCAATGAAGTAGCGATCATGTGAGACGAAGATAATGGTTCCATCAAACGCCTTGAGGCTGTCTTCGAGGATTTCGCGTGACGTTAAATCAAGGTGATTGGTCGGTTCATCCAGTACCAACACGTTGATTTTGTTATACATCAGAATACAAAGCTTAAGGCGACTGCGTTCACCACCAGAGAGGGTAGACACAGATTTGAAGACATCATCGCCCGTGAACAAAACTTTGGCAAGCTGATGGCGGGCGTCGGTCGTGGTGATCTGATGTTCATCTTGAAAGGCCTCAATCAGGTTGAACTGGGGATTGCTGAACTCAATTTCCTGGGGTAGATAACCGATGTCGAGACGGGATCCTGGCTTAGCTTCGCCACAGGTGGGTTGGAGCTCTCCTAAAATAATTTTGAGGAGGGTCGATTTTCCCGCTCCATTGGCGCCAATGATTGCCACTCGATCCTGATAATAGATCGTGCAATTGATGTCCTCAAAGAGTGGGTTATCTTCAAAGGTGTGGCTGACATCAGTGAGCTTAAACACCTCGCGACCCGAGCGTGTGGCTTTGTCATAGTTGAGGCGTATGGATTTTTGCTCCATCTGAGGCTTATCTGGCACATCAAGCTTGGCTAAGCGCTTCTTAAGTTCTTTGGCCCGCACAAACATCTTCTCGCTATCGCGTGAGCGTGCCCAGATTAAATAGCGTTCAATTTGCGCCTCCATGCGGTCCACTTTGCGTTGCTCCATTTGCCAGAGTTTGTATTTCTCCTCCAGGCGCTTTTTGTGTTCCACTAAGTAATAATCATAGTTACCATTATAAATTTCGGCTTCCTCTGCTGATAGCTCGATAATGCGGTTGACGGTGCGGTTTAGAAACCAGCGATCGTGGGAAATAATGACGACTGCACCCTGATAGTCTTGCAAATACGACTCCAACCAGTCCATGAAGTTCATGTCGAGATGATTCGAGGGCTCATCGAGCAGAAGGATGTCGGGTTCTTCCAACAAGATTTTACCAAGGACGATGCGAGATTTCTCTCCACCACTGAGGAGGTTAAATGGACGGTCTTGCAGATCTTCTGTTATTTTTAGGCCAATTAAAATACGATTTAGTTTTTCTCTGATGACATAGCCACCACGTTGCTCGTATCTTTGTTCCAAACTGCCAAACTCTTGGATGACCTGGGTGAGTTCTGCTCCCGTCAGGTAGGTCATTTGGTGTTCTAATTCCTTCAATTGTTGCTGCATGGTGAGGATTTCATGAAACGCTAAATAGAGCACATCGATGGTGCGATAATGCTCTGGGTAAACTGGAATTTGATCTAAATAGTCGATGCGAATATCTTGACGAATAAAAACGTCGCCTTCTTGATAGTCTTCTTCTCCGAGAATAATCTTGAATAAGGTCGTTTTTCCTACTCCGTTGGGTCCAATGAGACCAATCCTTTGATTTTTGTCAATATCAAAGGTGATATTCTGAAAAATACGGGTGGCCCCGTAATATTTTGATAAGTTGCTGACTGCACATAATGCCATGATTATCCCTCAAAACCTGTAATAACTCGTGTCGCACAAACGGGGAATCGTCGTGCGTGCGAGAATTATTTTTTGCGTTTTTTCTTCTTACGTTTACTGGCGGCTTTGGTCAGGAGCTCTTTACGACTTTCATTTTCTTTCTTCTGGAGGCGAATAAAGTCTAAGGCCAGCAAGATGCTAATCGGTAGACAGACATACATGAGCGGACGATAGAGGGCGTAGCCGACAATTGTTAAAATAGTCGATTGAAAGCCATGCCAAAGTCGTTCCCCTGCGGTTGCTTGCCCCATGAACCAAAACTGACCAAATCCGGCTAATAAGGTAAGTGAAGCGATCAACGTTCCCCCATTGATGTAGGCTAAGCCAGCACCTAAGACGCAGAATAGGCTGATCAAGTAACGATTTGCTTTTGCGACATCAATAACAGCGTCGGGCTGTGCTTTTTTCTTGTCGCGTAAAAAGACGAGTTGGGCAATGGCGCCAACAGCTCCTGCCACGAGCAAGGCCATTTGTGTGTATAATCCAGCCATAGAGAATCGAAATGCAATAGCAAATAATAATATAGCGGGAATCACTCTGAATGTTGTAAAGGACTGCGGTAATACACTTGATTGATCCATTTCGTTCTTGTCCATCTTTGCTCCTTCATGTACCGCTAGTAGATGCGATAGCTGATCATTTATTTTTGCCAATTAGAGGCGGTTTGAATAAGGTTAGCCTGTTTGTCTTGCTGATAAGCTTGTTGAATCTTGATGATTAATGGATGGCAACTCGAAGCAAATTCAAGATCATCTATGTAGTGGATCGGCAAAACATCGTTCGATGTTGAAGTCAGAAAAGCGCCACTAAAATGACTTAGTTTTGAAACGGGAATGTCTATCTCCTGAAGAGGGATGCCGACTTTTTTACACAGTTCAATGACTTTAAGGCGTGTGATTCCGATTAATACTTTGCCACTTGGTGCGGTGTATAGAGAAGTGTCATCCGCAAAAAACACATTGGTGCGACTACCTTCGGTAATATTCCCGTTATGGTTGACAAGCAGTGCCTCAAAAGCATTCTGAGCTTCGCGATCAGCAGTAATGCGCGATCTAACTTGGTATTCATTAATTTTCGCGTTAGGGTTAGGGCGCTCCTCATCATACAAAATAGTTGACACACCAGAGGTAAACATAGTCGCCGGTGGATAAAACGTATGCATAAAATAAGCGAAGTAGGAATTGCCATCTTCACTAAAAAGCAGTTTGATGTTGGCGTTATATTGTTTATTCAAATTAACTAGCTCTCGAATTACATTATCAATCATTTCAGGATCAATACAGAGTGTTATACCTGATAACTTAGCGGAATGATAGAGTCGATCAAGGTGCTCCTCATAGTAGAGGGGGATGCCATCGACAAGCCGTATCACTTCATAAACAGACCGCTGGTGTATGATTGATTCCACTAGCGGATCATCTGTACAGAATGGAGCGCCGTTGTATATTAAATAATCGAAAATTGCTTCGTTATGCATTTTATTTACCTCTCTAAGTAATCTAATAGCATTCTACCATAAGGGGGGAAAGTTTGAAAGTTAGAAAGGGGATATTAATTGGTCAGTTGGTCAGGGTTTAGGTAACGGCAATATGAAGCGGGCTACGAGCTGATATGTCGCCAAAAGCGCTTCGCACGTTGAGCAATGGTTAAGCGATGGGGGAACAGTGGTTAAACCCCATGGTGTTCACGTTGTTCCACACGGGGTAAACAATTG
>CAZVAO010000141.1:0-4608 GCA_964625175.1 uncultured Clostridiaceae bacterium | reverse complement strand
CAGTAAATTGGGAATAGAAAAAGCCTTCTTTGATCTCATCAAAAAACTGCGGTTCGCTGTGGCAGTCCTTTTCATCTCCCCAAAAGATCCAGATTAACCCATGAACTTCTCTGGTGGGATAGGATTGGACACGATATCGCTCTGGAACGGGTTCAACTCTGCCATTTGCCGGGATTATCTTTACGCTACCTTTCGTGTCGTACTCAAAACCGTGAAAAGGACATTGCGCGTGACCATCGACAATTTTGCCAGCACTAATGGATGCCCCTCTGTGGCAACATTGATCAATAATGCAGGCTACCTTACCTGTCTGATCGCGCCAAAAGGCTAATTTCTCACCTAATCTTACGACTCCCAATAATCCATTTGAAGGAACTTCGCTCGAGCTTAGAACGGCATACCATTGATTCTTAATCATTCAGGCACCTCCTTATTTCGCACTAGATTAAATCGTATTGTCTTTCCTATTTTATCTCATTTAGTCAACAATCTCTACAAATCTAATTAAATTTAGATGAAGAAGAGGATCCTTAGTTTTTAAAAAGGATAATTCAAATTTTAAAAACAATATGTTGAATTAAAAAATGATTAAAAATTGGTTAATAAATAATAAAAATTAATAATAACATTAAATTAATTAATTTTTATATTGACAAAATTAATAACTGCTAGTATATTCTAGATGAAGATTCAAGGAATTAAAGGAGTTTATTATGAAAAGCCGTGATTTAACAAAAGGAAAGATTTCTAGTAACCTTTGGTACATGGCAATCCCAGCTATGCTCGGGATGCTAGCACATAGTTTGAATGATGTCGTTGATATGATGTGGATTGGGCGTATTTCAGCAAGTTCTCTCGCAGCGATCACATTATTTTCTTCCATCTATTGGCTTGTTGCAGTATTTAACAACGTTATAGGCTCTGGTTCAGTAGCTGTTCTTTCTCAGGCTTTTGGTGCAGGAAATATAGAGGAAGCACGAAAAACAACCGCAGGGGTGTTCGCATTTAAACTCATGGCAGGTATAGCCGCTGCTATCGTTCTATACCTGATTATTGACCCTTTGCTACATGTGTATTCTAATGACTTGCATGTCATTGGCGATGCGTTGTCATATGGGAGAATTCGCATCATATTTATGCCAATTATGTTTTCTTCTTTTACAGTAACCACAGCTTTGCGATGCAGTGGAGATTCGAAAAGCCCGATGTACATTACTCTATTTACTGCAATAATCAATATGGTGCTTGATCCAATCTTAATTTTCAAGACGATACCTTTTATTGGACTTCCTGGGTTTGGCTTAGGTGTTTTTGGTGCTGCGCTTGCAACCGTTATCGCAACCACACTTTCGTTTGCTTTGGGGTTCTACCTCATGTTTGGACCGCGTAGCAAGATGAGCATTAAGGCACGTGAGTTAGTTAATATCGATTTTGCTTTAGCAAAACGAGTAACTAAAATCGGATTGCCTCAGGCGTCATCAAACTTTCTCAACAATTTAGCTAATGTTATTATGATTGGCTTGATCTCGGGTTACGGTACCATTGCATTGGCAGCCTGGGGAATCTCAGGAAGATTGTTTGGTCTATTATTGATGCCCATCAATGGTTTAACCGAGGGTGGGAGTGCGATTACTGGACAAAGCATCGGTGCTGGAAAAGTTGACCGAGCTGAAAATGCGGCAAAGCTAACCTCTAAAATTGGTGTGGGGATTATGTCGATTGTAGCCGTCTTGAGTTTTGCATTCTCCCGTCAAGTTGTTGGGTTATTTTCTGCAGATCCTCAAGTCATTATTTATGCTGCAGATTGTCTGCGTGCGGTTATGCTATGCTTACCATTCTATGCGCATGCCATGGGATTAGCCACTTTATTTGTTGGGTCCGGATACACAATACCATTTCTTGTCGGTGGGATTTTGGCGCAATGGGGCCTTATGTTACCAGCTATGTTTATTTTCACTAAGGTGCTGAGCTTACCATTTAAATACGTTCCATTAAGTTATTTGGGACTAGGATTTGGATTTTTCTTCGTTTTTATCTATTACTATCGCAAGGGAAAATGGCGAAATTATGCACTAAAGTCTTACTCCGAGCAGGCGAGTGTAGCCGATTAGATTCAACCAATTCCATAGATTTACTAAAAGCGGCTATTATCATCTCTAGAAACGAGGCGATAGTAGCTGCTTATTTAGACACAAATGATAAAAGGTCCTGTAATTGATTGTTTATTAAGTATATTAATTTAAGTATTATAAATATGAATATTAAAATTAATTAAATTAAGTTATATATTGACAATGTTATATATTTGTTGTATATTCAAGTTGATATATCAATAAATTTAGGAGTTTATTATGAAAAGCCGTGATTTAACAAAAGGAAAGATTTCTAGTAACCTTTGGTATATGGCAATACCAGCTATGGTGGGTATGTTAGCTCAAAGCCTTAATGATGTGGTGGATATGATGTGGATTGGGCGACTATCAGCAGGCTCAATTGCCGCTATAACGTTATTCAGTTCTGTCTATTGGTTGGTAAATGTATTTAACAATATAATTGGGAATGGTTCAGTGACGATATTATCTCAGGCCTTCGGCTCGGGCAATGTCGAGGAAGCACGGAAAGCTACCGCAGGTGTTTTTACGTTTAAATTATTAGCTGGGATTGCAGCTGCATTCGTTCTATATTTAATTATAGATCCAATATTGCATCTCTATACCAACGATTTGACCGTTATTAAGGATGCTTTGGCCTATGGGAGAATTCGAATCATATTTATGCCGATTATGTTTTCATCATTTACCGTGACTACCGCTTTACGGTGTAGCGGTGATGCCAAAAGTCCGATGATTATTACCATGTTTACCGCTATTTTGAATATGGTTCTAGATCCGATCTTCATATTCAAGACGATCCCATTTATTGGTTTACCTGGTTTAGGTTTAGGTATCTTTGGTGCTGCACTGGCAACTGTTATCGCAACGACGCTCTCATTTGTGATCGGGTTTTATTTGATGTTTGGGCCAAAGAGTAAATTGAGTATTAGAGCCCATGAGTTAATTAGTATTGATTTAGAGTTAGCAAAACGTGTGACAAAAATCGGCCTTCCTCAGGCAACATCAGATTTCTTGAACAATCTTGCAAACATAATTTTGATTGGCATAATTTCTCTTTACGGGACAGTTGCTCTCGCAGCATGGGGGGTTGCAGGGAGAATTTTTGGTCTTTTGGTAATGCCAGTTTCTGGCTTAATACAAGGCGGCAGCGCCATTGCAGGACAGAGCATCGGTGCAGATAAGATCGACCGAGCAGATCTTACGGCACGTATTACAGCTAAACTGGGAGCATTTTCGATGATGCTCATTGGAGGGGTTAGTTTCATATTTGCTAAACAGATCCTAGGCCTCTTCTCGGCTGATCCTCAGGTAATCACCTATGGGGCTGATTGCGTAAGGGCTGTCGTATTATGTTTGCCATTCTATGCCTACGCTATGGGATTGGCAACCGTGTTCGCTGGGTCGGGGTACACATTGCCTTTCCTAGTTAGTGGAATCATTGCTCAATGGGGCTTGATGGTGCCGATACAGATTATCATGGCAAAAGTGCTAGCGCTTCCTTTTAAGTTTATTCCATTTAGTTATCTTGGCTTAGGATTTGGCTACCTAATCGTGATGGGCTTTTACTTTCGTCAAGAAAAATGGCGCGAATATGCCAAAAAAGCCGTGCAACCTCAAGCTGCAGGAGATGATTAGTCGGTGAGCCGTCAATAAAATACTTAATGAAGTTACTTATATCTTCCATAAATTATGGAAGATATATTTTATTAATGGCTTCAGCCAGTGTCGCACTTTCGATGCTCTACAATAAACCACCCTTTTAAGGATGGTCATGATTTTGTTCGGGTTTATTTTCTTTAAGTAATTCATCGCGTCTTCTGCGGGATTCAATAATCGGACGATTACCTGGGATTAGGTTTTCACCCATCATCATGGAACTCATCTTCGGTGTTTGAGTGACCACCACGCGTTTATCTTGGTTCAAAATGATTCTGCTTGATAGATTGCCAAAGAATCCGATCAGATGCCGTATTCCCCAAATGGTTATGAAGGACTGATAAAAACGTAAATAGATCATCGTATTCTCATCATCAATCGGTGCAAAAGCCGCATAGATTCTCAACTTATCTGTAATAATATTAAGCCAAATATTGGGCATAGTCGTTTTAAGTGAGAACAAATCACTGGTGGCACCTATTTCATTAGCGGATTTTGCTTTTGTTTTGCCATCATCTACTACATTTTTGACATACCACGTTAATTCTGCGCCATTCCACGCAACCTTTGGCCCATAAACGATGGGTTTACCATCCCTGCCAATGGTGTTGTGGTGGACAAATGGAACGTGCACCACATCCATCTGATTCTCGATACATCGTGTGTGATGCATGGGCCAGTGGTCAGTAAATTGGGAATAGAAAAAACCTTCTTTGATCTCATCAGAAAATTGCGGTTCACTCTGGCAATTTTTTTTCATCTCCCCAGCAAACCCAAATCAAACCGTACAATTCTCTGGCAGGGTAAGATTTCACACGAAATCTTGAGGGAACAGACT
>CAZVAO010000140.1:0-4636 GCA_964625175.1 uncultured Clostridiaceae bacterium | reverse complement strand
CAATGTATAATATGTAGTGCTAAGGTTTAGTGAGATCAAGTCACTATGAAAAAGGCATTTTCCAGCCGTACGGCTCGATGTGTTGCTTAAGGTGTATAGAAGTATTCACAATATCAAAATTAGCATTTAATTGAGCAGAAAGCTGATAATTTAGTAAAGTTTAGAGGGGCTGATCAAGATGAGTTCTTTCGTGATAACAGATATTGGCAGTACAACAACAAAGGCATTATGGATTGCAGAGCGTGAAGGACGCTACCGTCTTTGCGGCCGCGCAGAGGCACCGACTACCGTTGAGGCGCCCCATGAGGATGTCACCATCGGCGTGCGAGAAGCCCTGCGCAGGCTCGGTGAGGTGAGTGGCCGGGTCTTTACTTCAGCTGATGATTTAGTACAGTCTGATGTGCAGTATTACTCGTCTAGCAGTGCAGGAGGGGGTCTGCAGGTCCTCGTGATCGGACTGTTTAGTAAGGTGACCGCGGTCAGTGCGCAAAAGGCTGCCTTAGGGGCGGGAGCCATCCTCCTTGATGTCATTTCTAACGATGATAAACGCTCTTTATATGAGCGGATTGAGATTATCCGCCAAGCGCGACCCGATATGATTTTACTAACGGGGGGGCTAGATGGTGGCGACCTCAACTTTGTGGTCGAGTTTGCTGATGTCATCAATTCAGCAAATCCCCGCCCACGCTTTGGCGAGACCCTAAAACTGCCGGTAATTTATGCTGGGAATGAAGAGGCCCAACATTTGATTAAGGACACACTTGGCAGTAATTTTGATTTGCATATTACAGATAACATCAGACCCAAAATGGATGAGGAGAATCTGCAGCCTGCCCGCCACGAATTGCATGAGCTTTTCTTAAGTCATGTGATGCAACAGGCACCTGGCTATCATCTCGTCAGCGCAGCAGTCGCTGCCCCAATCATGCCTACGCCCCTTGCCTTTGGTCATATTATTTCAGAATTGAGTAAGCAAGAAGGCGTTAATATCATCGCTATGGATATCGGTGGAGCAACGACCGATATGTTCTCTGTGCTTGATGGTGAGTTTAATCGAACCGTGAGCGCCAATCTAGGCATGTCTTATAGCATCGCAAATGTGATGCAGCAGTGCGGGTTGGCGAATATCAAGCGCTGGTTGCCTTTTGATATTGCGGATGATGTGCTTGAGGATATCATTGGGAATAAAATGCTTGCTCCAACTGGACTCCCAGCAAATAATGCAATTCTCATTATTGAGCAAGCCGTTGCGCGGGAGGCCTTGCGTCTATCGTTGGAGCATCATCGTGACTTAATAAGAGAGTTGCCCAAAAAGAAATCTTCTCCGTTAGCGAAGCTCTTCAGTGATTCTGACCGAAATTGGGATAAGACCGCTAGTTTGATTGATACCAACAACATTGGTTTGATTATTGGGAGTGGTGGCGTTCTGTCTCATGCACCGCGGCGCCAGCAAGCCGCATTGATGCTCTTGGACGCCTGTCGACCACAAGGTGTGACGCGTTTGGCGGTCGATAGCGTCTTTATGATGCCGCACCTCGGTGTGCTTGCCCAAAAGCATCAGGATATTGCCTTGCAGGTGTTGCGAGATGATTGCTTTATTCCGCTTGGGACGGTTATTAGTGGTAGCGGTTGTATTGATATTGATCAGATGGCTGTATCCATCTTTGGCGAAGTCGCAGGGCAAGAAGTAGAGTTTGCCGTGGCCGCAGGCAGCATTCGGCAAATTGACTTTCCAATAGATGCGTCAGGGAAACTCACGGCTACTCCAGCCGATCGAATCGATATTGGTTCGGGTCCTGGCCAGAGTATGACATTTGACTTCCAGAGTGGAGTTGTTGGGTTAATGGTTGATATGCGGTTCACATGTGAACAAAGTCTGGATTCGATGCTAGCAGAATGGTTGATTGCAATAGGGGCCTATACGCGTGAGGAGATTGAGGAAGCAAGGGGGCAGATTGATGAACTTAGTTGATATCATTAGAACGAGGGAGCTTCCCTATGCTGGCACAGTAGTCGTTCAAAAAGGTCAAATGGTTCGATCTGATGAGATTGTCGCCGAGATGAATTTTTATCCAGGCATGGTTCGAAAGCTATTTGCCACACGTGAGTTGGCCATTAAACCTCAAAAGTTGCCAGAAGTTGTGCGGGTTTCACAGGGTGACTTAGTTGCAAAAGGAGATGTATTGGCATTCTGTACCCAATGGTATCGACCGCAAATTATGCTGGCACCCCAAAGTGGTATCGTGGGCATGATCTCGCGACATCTCGGAATTATCTATTTGCGCAAATTGACGGAATTCAATACAAACCCCCTAGAAATATTCAATATTGCAGAAGAGCTGGGGCTTGTCGGGGATTTGGCGCGCCGTTCGATCTTGGTTAGGGTTGGCCAACGAGTTGTTCCTGGACAAATTCTTGCCCAGAAAACATGGGAGGGGAGCCGTCTAAAAATGACCTACGTTGTGACACGTCTCTTTGGCGTTGTCAAGAGTATTAAAGATTGTGTTGTAACCGTTGAAAGCAGACAAATCAGTCAAAAACTAACGGCATGGCTATCGGGAGAAGTCCTATCAACCGAAAAAAATTGGTCGGTAACCATTAAGGCAAAGGCGTATAGACTCGTGGGCACCTATGGTCTAGCGGGAGAGCGCAGTGGCACCTTGCGTACGGTTGATCAGGCGCAACTCACGTCAAGTGATATTGGAGAGAGCGATCACCATAAAGTTCTTGCAGTCCGAGGCCGCATCAGCCAAGAGGCCTTGCTTAAAGCAGCCGATATCGGAGTGGCGGCAATCATTGGTGCAGGGTGTAAATTATCGGTATTGCGGCAATATGCTGGGGATGACTTTATTCCCGGAATTACGGGTAACGAACAAGTGGGAACGGGCGTGGTTCTCTTGCAGAATTTTTCCGGTACGATGATTGATGAGGAAAGCTGGCTATGCTTAAAGAATAACGAGGGAAACCAGGTGGCCCTCAATGGCACCACCCATATAAGGGCTGGCGCCATACGACCCGAAGTCTTGATCTTTCCTACATTGCAAGGGGTAAAATGATGACTATTCAATTAATACATACTGTATATAATGAGGGGGACTACTTGAAACACTATGGTCGCTTATTTGGTAGGGTAGTCTCTCCTCAGCAATTAACCGATTATGTTCAGATCAATACTGCAGATCATACTAATCAGGTCAATAAGGAATTGCAGAAATTTTTACAAGAGGATCACGGTGAGAGTTATCCCTTATTACCCGTATTCACCCCTAAAAATACAGCCGCACTAGTGCAAAAGCTAAAGGGGGTAGCCCTAGCGACCAGTAATCAAGTGGAAGGTTGTCTCCAAGCGATGAGAGCTATCGTGGGCGGTGATTGGGATATAAAAGCACATGGCTTACTTGTTCATGTTGTTTTGGCCAATCTGTGGCAATCGATTTGGTTGACAATGGTTGCGCCAAATTCCAGTGGAAGCATTGCGATTTATGATTTCATTGAAGATTGTTCCATCCTTACGACTCAAGTATTGCCGCTGAGTGAGAGGCAGATTTTTGCCTATTGGCAAAACCGATTACAAGAGAGCAATTGGATTCTTCATAAAGCATTTTCTAATAAACATATGATTCGGATGTTACGCAGCATCGATGACGAGGGATTTATGCTCCCAGCTGGGGGTGTAGAAGCACAGCTACTAGAAATGAAGTTAATCCGAACGGTGAGAAAGAACGGGAGCCATGTTCCTTCCTATAAAATAGCCACACCAGAGATTAATAAGGATGACATATTAGCTATTAGTCAGCCACTATCTGATTGCGCAATAATCGGCTATGAGGCTATGACGCAAGTAAAACAAATCCTCCTGCAAGAAAGGGATTCTATTTTTCCGAAGTTAAAGTATGTCGAGGAGGGGCTTTATCTGCAGGCTTGTTATAGTATTTGGGCGTATGCCATCTACCAACAGTGGTTAGATCGGGGGCTGTTGCCTAAAATTGGTAAGGTGCCGAATTTGTTTGATACAATCATGAGGAGTTAAACCCATAAAAGCATACACCAATCGAGGGTGAAGCAGATAAACAGCAGAGCTATAGATATGAAGGACATTCTAATGAGCTGTTTTTGGTGCGGCAGCGGGAATTATACCATTGGAATTCGGGTTACGAGCTAGTGGACTCGTTTAGAGAGGGTTGCCCAATCCTTTTATCTAAGGACGCTTGATTATGTGACATGGACTCTACTCCGTGTATTGCCGGTAATCTCAAGAACCATTACTATTTTTCTCGTCTAAGTGGCTAGGCTATTGGTAGTTCACTAGCAAATTACGTAAAGCAGCATACAAATATTAAATCTCATTAATAATGATTTGTTGTAGGTACAACGATAATCACAGATGTATATATCTGCCATAAAATAAAACAAAGAAAAAGCAAATATTCCCTTGACTTAGGGTAGGGGCTTTGTTATTATTATCGAGCGCCACAAACGAGGCAAGTGCAATTTGAACTGCGGAACATGCGATTCAAGTGCTTGACAAGTAATATGGCGAGTGGTAAAATTATAACCCGGCCTATAAAAAGGCACGAGGATGAACATTGAGAATTAAATAATGAACATGGGGCTCTTGAGTAAAGAAGTACGAAGT
>CAZVAO010000139.1:0-4718 GCA_964625175.1 uncultured Clostridiaceae bacterium | reverse complement strand
ACGTATTCTGCCACAGAATCAAGAGAAATACAAGTCCATAATTTAATAATATATTTAAAATCGGCCCATTACACATAACTTGTGCAGGTGCCGATTTAGATCATATTTTAATTCAGCAAGTTCTTTTTTTTTGATCTTAGCTTGCGCCTGCTGATAATTCTTGAAGCGTGTCAATATCGCGATGAAATGTGATCTTTCGAGCCAAATAAATGGCCACAATCACTTCAGCATAATAGCTACTGGCAATACTAATAACACCAATCGTAGCCCCTAAATCGGGGAACAGAGCAGTTAAAATCAGCATAATCGCAAACATTGTTGTCACATTTGCAGCTTTAATAATTGAGATCGCTTGTGAGTTGCGCGATTTCAATAACAACCCTTGGAACAATTCAGAAGTGAAAAAAGCAGGTGGCACAAATACAAAGAACGCTAGTGCAGACAAAGCCGGCCCTGCAATCTCAATATCAACATCCAACAAAGTCGCATACACCCAAGGTCCAATTGCTGTAAAAGCTAACATCGCCACACAAATCACTGCCAATATAGCTATAACAGCTGTGAAACGAAAAACCGTGCGCCATGATTGGGCATCACACACAAAAACAACGACGATTTGATGGATACGCATTCCAACACTGAGGAAGATCCAGCCCAATGAACGTGCGACAAAGAAAGAAGATATGGCAACCTCTGGATTGACCGTTCTCGCTAAACTTGCACTAATACCAGGGTTAACAAACGACATAACCATCTGAGCTGCGATGAGTGGAATAAAGAACTTCCAGATACCTGAAACCTCTAATGGCTCACTTTCATCTGGGGGGACTTCGCCAACTTCATTAAGCCAGGGATTTCCTTTAATAACGGCAATAATTGTTTCGGTACCCATACCGACAAACATGAGAACAACACCGACAACGCCACCGTCGACAATCTTGGTGCTATTTATAAACACAGCCGTGCCAAACATCACACTGATTCGAATAATGGTACTAAAGGTCAGCCAGATTGTCTTACGACGCAGAACAACAAAGCCCTGACGAGGTGTACGGATAATGGATAATAGGGGCATGATCATATAGGCGCGAAATACGTTTAAGGTTGGAATGAACAACTCTTCACTAATCCCCATGATATTGATAAAGACAATACGATTAAGTGGTGTAAAAGCAATAAGCGCCATGCCTGCTAAAACAATCGCCCCGATTTGACGAGCGACCTTTAGGAGACTTTGAACAGATTTTTTAGAATCAGCAGTCGCAATCGTTAATCGCATCATAGCCATTAAAGGAGCTTGGATAATTCGAGAAACATTTTGGCCAACTGAATAAGCTGCGAGTGCAATAACAGCATTACTCGTTTTAGCCAATGCTGCCGTTATGACGCTTTGAGAGGTCATCATAATCATACTCATAACAGCTAATGGCAAATAAAATTGAATCAAATCAATATAGCGTAATTTCGCTTTTTGAACTGTTTGTCCCATTCCACCACCCCTAACGCATATATAATACCACAAAACTATTTCGAGAACAAAAACAAGTTGCATTTTTACTGTGTTTTTACTATCTGTTTAGAAAATAAGTTAACAATCATCCAACAGTAGGATTAAATCGCCTGTTGCGAATCAGAAAAGGGACTTGAATCAATCGTTTAAGAAAACGCCTTCACCTTAACAAAAATCGATAGCCATGACATGGCTATCGACTAAATTTCCTTATTTATAAGCATGCCCTTAGTTAGTTGCAACACCTTTTTCAGCAGGCAACGCTGAATCGTGGTGAATGGTTATATTGCGAGCCGCATAGAGGGCTACAAAAACTTCAGCATAATAACCACTTGCAATACTGATAACCCCTATTGTAGCCCCTAAATCAGGCTTAATTGCGGTTAAAATCAGCATCACGCCTAACATTGTACCCACATTAACAGCTTTAATTACTGAAATCGACTTTGAATTTCGCGATTTCAACAATAATCCTTGATACAATTCTGATGTAAAGAAAGCGGGTGGAATGAATACGAAGAACGCCAAGGCAGCTAAAGCCGGTCCGGCAATCTCAATATCTACATCAAGCAAATTCTCGTACACCCACGGCCCAATCGCAGTGAAGGCCAGTGCAGATACGAAGATCATCGCTAAAACAGCTACGACAGCAGTAAAGCGAAAAACAGTGCGCCATGAATGGGCATCATCAACAAAAACTAAGACCATCTGATGAATACGCATCCCGACACTGAGGAAGATCCAGCCTAAAGACCGTGCTACGAAGTAAGAAGAAATAGCAACCTCTGGATTAACTGTCCTTGCTAAACTGGCGCTAATCGCTGGGTTGGCAAAAGACATAACGATTTGAGCAGCAACTAATGGTATGTAGAATCTCCAAATACCAGGGACGTCCAACGGTTGGCTTCCATCAGGTGGGGTATCGCCAACTTCATTGAGCCATGGATTACCCTTAATAACGGCAATAATCGTTTCGGAACCCATACCGACAACCATCAAAACAACTCCGACAACGCCACTATTAATGATGCCCGTGCTATTAATGAATACTGCTGCAGCAAACATGACGCTGATTCGAATAACCGTGCTTATTGTGAGCCAGATGGTCTTGCGGCGCAAAACGATGAAGCCCTGGCGTGGTGCACGAATAACCGATAAGAAAGGAACCACCATATAAGCGCGGAACACATTTAAGGATGGCAGAAATAGGTCTTCACTAACCCCCATAAGGTTGATAAACACAATACGATTAAGCGGTGTAAAGGCAATAATCGCCATTGCTGCAAAAACAATAGCCCCTGCTTGCCGGATAACCTTCAAAAGATTACGTACGGATTGTTTAGAGTCAGCAGTAGCTAGCGTCAATCTCATCAATGCCCACAACGGAGCCTGCAATATTCTTGCAACACTCTGCCCAACAGAATACGCCGCTAGAGCGATAACAGGGCTAGTGGTTTTTGCTAGTGCTGCTGTTATGACACTCTCAGAGCTCATCATAATGATACTCATAATGGCTAACGGCAGGTAGAATTGTATCAAATCATAATAGCGTAATTTCATTTTATGGGCTGTTCGCTCCATGGCACCACTCCTAACACTAGTACATAATACCACAAAACTATTTCGAGAACAAAAACAAAAAAACATTTAATCATTTTTCTCAGGTACAGGCCGAACAAAGCTGATCTTTCATACGTGAACCCGAGATTCCCTTCCTTAAGTCAACACCGGAATAGTAAGTGAATCATCCTTTCAAGAGATGCCATGCCCATTATGAAATGTCGATATCCAAGATATAGATATCGACATCATTTGCTTGGTAGTGGTTCTGCTCTTAGTTAGCCTCACCAATTCTTTCAGCAGGCGCTACAAACTCACGATGTAGCCTGATATTTCGAGCCAAATATATAGCTACAAGAATCTCTGCATAATAACTGCTGGCAATACTGATCACACCAATCGATGCCCCTAGCCCAGGCTTAATGGCAGTCAACAGCAACATTACAGCAAACATTGTCGCCACATTAACAGCTTTTATAATCGTGATTGCCTGTGAGTTGCGCGATTTAAGCAGTAACCCTTGATACAATTGGGAGATGAAAAATGCAGGTGGAATAATTGTAAAGAATCCTAAAGCGGCCAAAGCTGGTCCCGCAATCTCAATGTCCACATCGAGCAAATTAGCATATATCCATGGGCCTGCTAGCGTAAAGGCTAAAATGGATATGAATGCCATCGCTAGAACAGCCACAACTGTAGTAAAGCGAAAAACGGTACGCCATGAATGGGCATCTTCTACAAAAACCAACACCATTTGATGGATTCTACCTCCCACACTAATAAAGATCCACCCTAGTGATCGTGCTACATAGTAGGATGAAATCGCAATCTCTGGATTATTTGCCCGAGCTAAACTAGCACTAATGCCTGGATTGACAAAAGACATTGCAAATTGAGCGATAACGAGTGGGACAAAGAATTTCCAAATGCCTGGAACATCAAACGGTGGACTACCATCTGGTGGGCTATCATTAACCTCACTAAGCCAGGGGTTTCCCTTAATAAACGCTATGATTGTTTCCACCCCAATCCCCACAAACATGAGGACAACCCCGATAACGCCACTATTGATAATCCCAGAGCTATTGATAAATACAGCTGTGACAAACATTGCGCTAATACGAATAATGGTAGACATTGTAAGCCAAATTGTCTTGCGGCGGAGCACAATAAACCCTTGTCGTGGTGTGCGAATAACCGATAAAAGCGGCATAACCATATAGGCTCTAAATACATTTAATGATGGCAGAAATAAATCTTCACTCACCCCCATCAGATTGATAAAGACAATTCGATTGAGTGGTGTGAAGGCAATAAGTGCCATCAGTGCTAAGACGACAGCACCCACTTGGCGGGCAACCTTCAATAGATTGTGAGCGGATTCCTTAGAAATCGCAGTTGCAAGTGTTAATTTCATCATAGCCCGCAATGGGGCCTGCAACATATTTGCAACACTCCGACCAACAGAGTAGGCTGCTAGCGCAATGACTGGATCTGTGGTCTTTGCCAATGCCGCTGTGATGACACTTTGAGAGCTCATCATAATCATACTCATGATGGCTAAAGGCAAGTAAAACTGAACCAAATCTAAGTAGCGTAATTTATTTTTCTGAACTTCCAAGCCCATCCAACCACTCCTAACACTCAT
>CAZVAO010000138.1:0-4766 GCA_964625175.1 uncultured Clostridiaceae bacterium | reverse complement strand
CCAATGACGTATTGATTGAAGTGAATGGTGGTACGATCACGATTGATATGGCTGCGGGTGATACAGATGGTTTTGATTCCAATGGCGATATTGTTATCAATGGTGGTAAAATCAATGTAGAAGCGACGTCATCCTTTGATGCCAATGGGACGGCCGTTCTTAATGGGGGCGAGGTAACGGTAAATGGAGTGGTAATGGAGCAAATCATTATTTCTCAGCGCGGGTTAGGCACAAAAGGCCACTAAGTCATTTTGATGTGTGTGTGGAGGATTCCGATCCAAAAAGGCCTTTGAGGTTGCTGTCCCTGCAAAAAATATATGAGTGGAAAAAAGAATTGAGAAACGAAAAAAAACTTTTAAATAGTTATTGACATATGTCATAAACGGTGTATAATAGGGGTTGTAAATGACATATGTCAGAAACAATTAGGAGGTGAACAGTATGCCAAGAGGAGATAGAACAGGTCCAAACGGTGCAGGTCCTTTAACCGGTAGAGGTTTAGGAGATTGTGCTGGCACGGTAGATGCGAACTACGCTGTAGGGCGTGGTATAGGTTTTGGCGGTGCTTTTAGGCGCGGTGGCAGAGGTTTAGGCCGCGGTTTTGGTAGAGGAATGGGCAGAGGCCTTGGTTTTTATCAAGGGGCTGCAGTATCAAATACAGAATTGCTTAAACAGGAAAAAGAGTATCTACAAAATAGACTCAATCAAATTGATAAAGATTTAGAGACTTTATAGACTAATAGTTGAAGTAGCCAGAGGACACTTTGGCTACTTCTGCTACAAAAGTGGGGTTATAAAGATGCCAAGACCAAGAAAATGGCGAAAAGTATGCAGTCTGCCAGGAAGCCAGCGATTTGGACCCTTAGATGGGCTAGTTGATGGGACTACTCAGATCATAATGGAAGTTGACGAATATGAAACAATCAGATTGATTGATATTGATGGCTATACTCAGGAAGAGTGTGCCAAGCAAATGAATGTTGCCCGTACAACCGTACAGGGCATCTATAATAGTGCCCGTGGTAAGTTAGCGGATGCCTTAGTTAATGGGCGGATGCTCTTGATTGAGGGAGGCGACTATCGATTGTGTGATGGCCTTGACGAATCGTGTGGCCAAGGCTCGTGCAACCAACGCCGTCTGCGTCGGGGTTTGGCTGGCAATGGTGCAGGCAATGGTCGAGGCAATGGCAGAGGCAACAGAAGAAACTAACGAATACCACTCTAAGTGACAGAACAATTGTTGAAACAGATATTTAAAATAACACATGGATAATGGAGGTTAATTATGAGAATTGCTATGCCCGTTGATGATAATAATATGGATACCACAGTTTGTCCCTCTTTCGGACGCTGTCCTTTTTATCTCATCTACGATACCGAAGCTAAAACAGGTGAATTCTTGATCAATACGGCAGCAAAAAGTGCAGGTGGCGCAGGGATTAGAGCCGCACAGTTAGTGGTAGATAGTCATGTCGATTCCGCATTGGCACCACGTTGTGGCCAAAATGCAGCGAATGTTCTACAAGCAGCTAACATCAAACTTTATCAGACCAATAGCAACTCTGTGAAAGAAAGTATTGCATCTTTTGAGGCGGGCGACCTTCCGTTATTGGCAGAAATCCATGCAGGATTCCATGGTCATAAGTAAAGGAATTGGGGTTTAGAAAATGAAAATTGCTGTGCTAAGCGGTAAAGGCGGCACAGGCAAAACATTAGTCTCAGTAAACTTAGCAGCAGTTGCTAATCAATCCGTATATATGGATTGTGATGTGGAAGAACCCAACGGTCATCTCTTTTTTAAGCCAGAGAATGTTGTTGAGGAAGAAGTCACGGTAGCGATTCCCACTGTTGATAACGCTTTATGTACAGGCTGTCGAAAGTGTGTTGACTTTTGTAAATTCAACGCACTTGCTTATATTAAGGATCAACTTTTGATTTTTGATGAGGTCTGTCACTCCTGTGGCGGCTGCATGATGTTTTGCCCTGAGCACGCACTTACTGAAAAACCGAAAGTAATCGGGAAGGTTCAAACAGGAACCTGGAAACAGACCCGTGTTAGTACGGGTGTATTAGAACCGGGGGAAGCCTCCGGAACGCCAATAATCAAACGGTTAATGGCCCTCAATGAAGGTGTTACAGTGCCCACCATTATCGATTGTCCACCAGGTAGTGCCTGTATCGTTATGGACAGTATAAAAGAGGCGGATTACTGTATTTTGGTTGCAGAGCCCACTATTTTTGGTGTGCACAACCTGCAAATGGTCCATGAACTGGTTCAACTTTTTAATAAACCCTACGGGGTTGTTCTGAATAAATGTTTAGTTGGGGAAGAAAACCCAGCTGAGATGTATGCCCTGGAGCATAATATTAACATTTTAGCTCGAATCCCTTACGATAACGTGCTTGGAAAACTGAATTCCAATGCAAAAATTGCTGTCGTTGAAAGCAAACGATATCGCGATCTCTTTACAGAGCTACTGTTTAAAGTAGAAGAGGAGGTGCAACATGAAACAACTCCTAATTCTTAGTGGCAAAGGGGGAACGGGTAAGACAACCGTAGCCAGTGCATTTATAAAACTCGCCGATGCTAAAGCGTTTGCAGATTGTGATGTTGACGCCCCCAATTTACACTTGATTATGGGCCAAAAGACAGAGCCTGCTAAATCTTATTATTATGGTTTACCAACAGCGCAGATTGATCAAGAACGCTGTATTGACTGCGATCTCTGTCGTCAGCATTGTCGCTTTGATGCCATTACTGCAACAGATGGCTATCGAGTAGATCCTTACGCTTGTGAAGGCTGTGGGGTCTGTGAGGCCCTATGTCCAGTTCAAGCAATCACACTCAAAAATTTGGTTTCGGGCGATCTAATGCGCTTTGTTGATCAAGGTAAAATCTTCTCAACGGCTAAGCTGCGGATGGGTAGTGGAACTTCGGGCATGTTGGTCTCAGAAGTTAAGAAACAGTTAAAACCTGTTCCTTTGGATACAGAACTGGTGATTATTGATGGATCTCCAGGGATTGGCTGTCCCGTAATCGCTTCAATCACTGGAGTTGATATGGTATTGATTGTTACCGAACCCTCAATTTCAGGTATTAGTGATATGGAGCGAATCATTTATACGGCTGCAAAGTTTGGTGTTGAGACGTTAATTTGTGTGAATAAATACGATACCAATCTAGAAAATACGGCCCAAATCGAACAGTATTGTCAAAATAACGGGTTGCATTTTGTTGGTAAGATTCCATTTGATTCCGATGCAGTAAAAGCGATTAATAATGGACAAACAATTGTCGATGTGGATTGCACCTCTGGAAGAGCCGTAAGGAATGTCTATCAACAGGTCATGACGCAACTATTTAAAGAGTAGGGCTGTTGTTGCAATAGTAGCAGTGTTATAATTATCAAGTTAGTATATAGATATAATTTAAGGAGTGAAAATTATGAGTCAAGATTGCGATAATAACTGCAGTAGCTGTGCAGAAAATTGCGACGAAAGAACAGCCGAGAGAACTGATTTTAGAGAACAGCCTCACGAATTAAGTCGTATTAAAAAGGTTTATGGTGTAGTGAGTGGTAAAGGCGGCGTAGGCAAATCGCTTGTCACATCCATGATGGCCGTAACCATGAATAGACGAGGCCACAAAACGGCGATTTTAGATGCGGATATTACGGGACCCTCGATTCCTAAAGCTTTTGGTATCAATGGGAAAGCTAGCGGAAGTGCAGATGGAATCTATCCTATGAAAAGCAAAACGGGCATCGAAATCATCTCAGTGAATATGCTTCTGCAAAATGAAACGGATCCAGTTCTTTGGCGTGGTCCACTTGTTGCCAATATGGTTAAACAGTTTTGGACAGATGTGATTTGGAATGATGTTGACTATATGTTCGTAGATCTTCCACCAGGGACGGGCGATGTTCCACTTACAGTTTTTCAGTCAATCCCCATAGATGGAATTATCGTTGTGACATCACCACAGGAACTCGTCTCTATGATTGTTACCAAAGCGGTTAAAATGGCAGAAATGATGAATATTCCTATTGTGGGCTTAGTTGAAAACATGTCCTATTTTGATTGTCCAGATAACGATAAGCAGTATAAAATATTTGGTGAGAGCCACATTGAAGACATAGCTAACAACCACAATTTAGCTGTACTAGCAAAATTGCCGATTGATCCTAAAATTGCGACGGCTTGTGATCGGGGCTTGATTGAATTGTTTATTGGCGATTGGTTGAATCCTGTTGCAGAAGCTTTAGAAAATATGGAGGGTAAATAATGATAAAAGTAGCAGTTGCATGTGATAATGGTATGGTTACACAACACTTTGGACATTGCGAAGATTTCGTTGTTTTTGAAACCGAAAATAACAAAATAACCAAGAAAGAAGCCATTGGCAATCCAGGCCATCGACCAGGATACTTGCCAAATTTCCTTAACGAACTTGGTGTCAATGTGATTATTTCAGGCGGTATGGGCGGCAGTGCAGTATCCATTTTCAATAGCCACAATATTGAAGTAATTATTGGAACAGCCGGTGATGCTCAAACTGCCGTCGAAAAATATTTACGTGGGGAATTAGAATCAACGGGTTCTGTTTGCCATGAGCATGAGCATTCTGACGAATGCGAATAAGCAGCTTCGAATCCCACAAATAGGCTATTTCGTTGTTGCTCGGAAAAACACTCACTCAGCATACTCGTTCGTATAGCTTCGTTTCGTGTTTTTGCTCGCGCCTAGAACTAGCATTATTTCTGTGA
>CAZVAO010000137.1:0-4788 GCA_964625175.1 uncultured Clostridiaceae bacterium | reverse complement strand
TGTATAGATTGGACTTCATAGGCCTTGCACCATGATAGTGAACTAATGGCTTATATTAGTGCGACTTTTACATTCTCAGCCGGGCTATGTTCCGGCTGTTCTAATTATAAGGAGGATATTATGCAAGAGTTATTGCGGCAATTACCAAAGGTTGATGAGATGTTGAATCACCCCAAAGTGAGTCAGCACCTAGATACCATGGGACATCCTATGGTTGTACGAGCTATTAGAAGATCAATCGACCAGATACGGCAGGAGATTTTGGCCAATCAGAAAGTGGATGACGTTGCCGCTGCGGTATATCGCTGTTATGAGGAGACGATCGTTGCGAGCAATCAAGCGTCTTTGCGGCGGGTACTCAATGGTACAGGGGTAATCCTGCATACGAATCTAGGGCGAGCGCGTTTAGCTGAAGCGGCACGTAAACAGGTTGAGTCCGTTGCATCATCCTATTCAACGCTCGAATATAACCTAGCAGAACGTAGCCGTGGCTCTCGTTACGATCATGTAACGGATCTGTTAGTGGAGATTACCGGAGCTGAGGATGCACTGGTCGTCAACAATAATGCAGCGGCAGTTTTACTGGCTTTGAATACACTTGCTGCGGGACGTGAGTCGATTGTCTCACGGGGTCAATTGATTGAGATTGGTGGATCATTTAGAATCCCAGCGGTCATGGAGCAGAGTGGTAGCCGCTTGTGTGAGGTAGGAACGACGAATAAGACCCATTTGACCGATTATCAGCAGGCCATCACGGATGAAACGGCTTTGCTGATGAAAGTGCATACCAGTAATTATCGCATCATCGGGTTCACTGAGGAAGTATCAACTGCAGAGCTTGTTAAATTGGGCAATCAATATAACATTCCCGTCTTAGATGATCTGGGCAGTGGCATGCTCTATGATACCAGTAAGTTTGGACTTTCCTATGAGCCAACCGTGCAAGAGGTTGTTCAAACGGGGGTAGATGTCGTCACATTTAGCGGCGATAAACTTCTGGGAGGGCCACAGGCCGGGATCATTGTAGGGAAAAAGAAATATATCGAGGCGATGAAAAGCAATCATCTTAATCGGGCTTTGCGGATCGACAAACTGACCTTGGCCGCTTTGGAAGCAACTTTGCGGCTTTATCTTGACGAAGAAAAAGCGCTTCAAGAGATTCCTACTTTGCGTATGCTGTCTCTGACGAAAGAGGAATTGCGTGAGCGTTCTGAGCACTTAGCGAGTAGGCTGCGCCTTGCTTTGGGTGATTTAGCAATGGTGGATGTTGTGGCGACCATTGGGCAAGTGGGCGGTGGCGCCTTGCCCACGGAAGAGGTCCCTGCCTATGGTGTAAGTATTAAGCCAGTCCAATATTCAGTCAATCAATATGAGACCTTGCTACGCCAAGCCTCAACGCCGCTTATTGCTCGCATAGAAGATGACGGATTATTGATTAATTTACGTACCATTGCGCCTAATGAAGAGGATGAGCTTATTCAGATTTGTTTAGAAGTTTTACAAGGAGAGATGTAGTTGTGAAGCATGTTATTATTGGTACTGCAGGCCACGTTGATCATGGAAAAACGACATTAATAAAAGCCCTAACAGGCATTAATGCGGACCGTCTCAAAGAGGAGCAAGAGCGCGGATTGACGATTGATATCGGGTTTGCTTGGTTTGATCTGCCGAGCGGAAGAAGAGCGGGCATTGTGGATGTTCCAGGACATGAGAAATTTATTAAGAATATGTTAGCGGGTGCGATAGGCATAGATATTGTTGTGCTCGTTATCGCTGCTGATGAGGGCATCATGCCTCAAACGCAAGAGCATCTCAATATCTTGAGTTTGCTTGAGGTTAAAAATGGTCTAGTCGCTTTGACGAAAATGGATATGGTGGAAGAAGAGTGGCTTGAGCTGGTTCAGGAAGATATCCGTGAACAATTGCAAGATTCATTTTTGGCGGATTCGCCGATTGTTCCTGTTTCCGCTATAACCGGGGATGGCCTCGATCGGTTAATCGCTGAGATCGACCAGTTGACCCAAGAAACAGAGGCAAAAAATACAGAACATGAATTTCGACTACCCATCGATCGGGCTTTTTCGGTGCGCGGATTTGGTACAGTCGTCACAGGGACCTTACTGGAAGGCACCATCAAAGTGGGTGATTTAGCTGAGATTCAACCTTTAATGAAAAAAACACGGGTACGCACGATTCAGAATCATGGGGTCAGTTCTGATCGGGCTTTTGCTGGTCAAAGGGTGGCCCTTAATCTGGCCGATGTCACCGTCGAAGATTGTCATCGGGGGCAGGTCCTTGCTGCTCCTGGTTTATTACGACCAACTATGATGCTGGATGTGATGCTGAAATTACTGCCTGATGCCGAACGCAGCCTCAAGCATTGGGATCGGATTCGCCTTTATAGTGGCACCTCTGAGGCACTGGGTCGAGTCGTTCTTTTTGGGCGCGATGAAATTTGGCCAGGTGAAGAAATCCCCGTCCAATTGCGATTAGAGAAGTCAGTGGTCGCTTTGCGTGATGATCGGTTTGTGATTCGATCCTATTCGCCGTTGAAAACCATTGGCGGTGGGCATATTATTGACGCCCATCCTACCAAGAAGCGGCGCTTTAGAGATGGTGTTATTGAGAATTTGCAATTGAGGGCAACTGGATCTGCTGCCGAAGTGATGATTCAGAGTTTGACAGATGTTAAGAAGCTCTTATTTACTCGGAGTGAAGCACTTAAACTATCGGGGCTACGTGATGGTGAACAGGCTTTAGAAGAATTGCTCAGTAATGATTTAGCCATTCAGATTTCTCAAGATAATGGGGAGTATGTTGTACTCGCTGATCAATTGGATCATGTGCGCGCTCAGATCGTCAACTTCTTGACAGCCTTTCATAAGCAATGGCCGATGCGAGAAGGTGTCGTCAGAGCTGAAATACGGTCAAGATTTTTGGAAGATGTTTCGGCACGCTTATATCAACAAGTTATTGTGTTGTTAGGGGAGACTGGGGAGATTGTAGATAACGGTGAATACGTTCAATTAGTTGGTCATAAGGTTGAATTTAGTGGTCAATATGGCATCTGGAAAGAGCAAATCCTTGCTACGCTAACTAAGGCAGCATTCTCGCCACCAAGCCTGAGTGATCTTGCCACAGAACTCCATATTCCGCTGGATTCACTCACTGAAATATATAAATCATTGACAAATAGTGGCGATATGCATAAAATTGGTGATGGCTATTGGCTTTTAACAGCACAGTACGAAGCGGCCCTGCAAATACTTGTTGAATATTTACAAGTTCATGGTACGATTGATTTAGCTACTTTTCGTAATCTGTTAGACACCAGTCGGAAGTATGCATTACCGCTCTTAGAATATTTTGATCAATTAAAAATAACGAAACGTCGTGATAATGAGCGGGTTTTGATTAAGAGGAAGTAATTATTTTAGCTAGCAGATTAGGGGGACTCGCCGTGCAATGGATTAGAACATTATTATTAATATTTGTAGGGATATACAGTACAGTCTTATTGGTTGCTTCAATTAAAAACCACAATAAAGGCGACCTTGTAATGGCAGTTGTATTGCTCTTGCTACTGATTTTGACACGTTTTGTCGGTATTGTATATATATCTGGGCCGTCCATGGAACCCACATTTGTGACAGGTGACTGCATTTTGGTCTTGCGCACTTCGAATATTGACCGTTATGATATAGCGATTGTCAATTGGGAAGACAAGTGGTTAATCAAAAGAGCAATCGGCTTAGGCGGTGAGGATTTGCAAATCCTGCAAGGGGTGACATACATTGATGACCAAGAATTAGTTGAGCCTTTTGACTTTCACAGGGGAGAACGGAATTTGCCAATTATCCGTATCCCAGATAATCACTTATTCGTCATGGGTGACAATCGATTGAATTCGTATGATTCGCGCTCTTTTGGGCCTGTGTCAATCGAACAAATCTACGGTAAAATGCTGTGTCGACTTGATTTTATTCAAAAAATACCGATTCTTTCAAAATTAATTGAGATGATGGCTACGATTCAAACGGGCTAGAGGAGGAACACTGATGAAAAAAACAATGTTATTGACACAAAAAGGCGAGTACGTGGCCCACCCAACATCTCCGGGGGTCTTGATGACAACTGCTGTACGCAATCCTGAGGATTCGCCGAACCTGAAGACGGCTTATGTTCGTGTTGTTCCTGGTGGCGAGATTCTTCCTCATATACACAATACGGTAGAGATAGCGTGTATGACAGAAGGCTGTGGCGAGATTTTAATCAATGGCGAATACGTCCCCTTTAAAGCCGGTGACGGCTTTTATGCGCCCGCCGGTATTGTCCACGGATTGAAGAATACCGGGGACAAGGATGTTGTGATTTTTGCTAATTTCCCAAACATCATCAAATAGCCGTTGGGGCTTTTATTAACTATAAAACTTTATACAGGTTATATGAAACAAACTGCGTACCAACAAGAGTGGCTCGCAGTTTTTGTATTATACTAACCTCAATCGGGCGCTTTGGCGCCTCCTCATACAACCGTTTAACCATTGTTTAACCATTGCTCAACTATCGTTCAACTATTGATCTGATCAACTATTGTTCAACCATCGTTTAACTATTGCGCAACGTGCGGAGCATGCTAAACGCGCGAAGCGCATTCAACAGCCATTTTTCGGCTATTCAGCCACACTACTTGTATTATTTGCCAGAAGAATCTATAATTAGAGTATTAGAAATAGAAGGGATGATATTAATGGCTAAACAAGTGTTTCTTTATTCTATGGATGGTTG
>CAZVAO010000136.1:0-4845 GCA_964625175.1 uncultured Clostridiaceae bacterium | reverse complement strand
TAGGGCCCGCTACCAACTGGATTCAAACTAAATTCTTGGTTTCCTACTTCTTCCACATAGTGCTTAGGCACAATGCGTAAATCGACCATGCGACTTAGTAAGACAGGTGTAGGCTCTGCCGTTTTAATGGTAATCTGGAAATCATTATCAACAATCACTTCACTAATCATTGAGTAATTGCTTATGCGAGCGCTTGCGTTATCAGGATTCAAAATGCGCTCGATTGAAAACTTGATATCATTCGCTGTTAACTGCACGCCATCATGGAAATAAACATCATCTCGCAACATAAATTGCCATGTTAAGTCATCGATAATTTGCCACTCCGTTGCAACATTGCCTTCTATGACCATATCGTTGTTTCGTCTAAGTACTGTATCAAAAATCTGAAACTCCGCATTACCCGTTGGGGTGTCCATGTGCATAGCTGGATCGAGTGTCACAGCATCTATACCCTGTAAAACGGTTAAGACCTTCTCCGCGTCGGGCGTTACAGCCGGCTCTTCTGCACTAGGTGTGCATCCGCTGACTAAAATCAAAGATAGAATCAAAATTAAACCAATAATTTGACGTTTCATTATTTATACCTCCGAGGTAATTATATTTAGTTGTTGTCAGGTTATATTTTAAAGATAATGCTTTTTGGTAAAAATAATAGTCAAAGTCACTTTCCATGACAACCACCTCCTCGGGATTCTAAAAGACCTCTCATAATTGAGAGGAGCTTATCCATATCATTTTCTTTAGGGAACGGCACTTCTTCAGCGGCTAAAATATTTCATTTTAGTGGCGCTTCCTTACGAATCAAAAGATTTACTGTTTAATGAATGACCCGCTTTTTTAACTGTGATATCGGCTCACTAAGCCAACTCGAGCCACCAACCATCCAGTTGCACTCTTTTTGATGTAATTAAAGGGTATCTTAACATCTTATAAGAATTCTGTCAACTGGATATTTATGCAACTCTACAAAAAGAAGACCCTTTTCCATGCATTTCTTGCGCATTTACGCTTCTCTGTGTATAGCCCCTATCTTAAACTACGTCTAATTTCGTCGGCTTAATAGGGCTTTCTCGGAAAGTGGCGTTTGCTTTAACTCTAATTTTTGATTGCCTCCATTTATACTTCGAGTGAGTATAAAGTGGAGAAAGAAGGCCTTTGTTAGATTAAGATCTCCAGCAAAACCCGAACAATACTGCGTGTATACATGTGTACAAACACATACTTATCCACAAGTTTATCCACACTTATGCACAATCCTCGTTAAAATGTTGCAAAATCAGCGTTTTAAGGTGATTTGCTTATCCACAGACTGCACAATCATTTGCTTAGCTCCATGATGAATCTCCAATTTCCGAACAATGCAGGATATATGGGATTCTACTCGAATTATTATAACGAGCAACCCCACTTAGGAGAGTTTACTATGAATGAGTCTCATGATAACAAATCAATCGCTATTCTGTTTATGATTGCTTCCGCATTTGCTTTCACAACGATGCAAGTCTTTATTAAATTGGCCACAGACATCCCCGTTTTCGAAAAAGTATTTTTTCGAAACATCATTGGATTACTATTCACTCTCATTTTAATCTACCGTCAGCGTTTACCGATTTTCGGCAAAAAAGAGAATCGTAAGCTCTTGATTTTGCGTGGCTCTCTAGGCGCTTTGGGAGTGGTCGTTTACTTCTATAGCGTGACGTTCCTACCGCTTGCAGATGCTGCAATTATTAACAAAACAAGTCCTGTTTTTGTCACTTTATTTGCATGGTGGTTCCTCAAAGAAAAACTGCCACGGATCCAAATCCCTGCTTTGATTCTCGCTTTTATTGGAGTTCTCTTAGTTATTAAACCCCAGTTCAGTGCTGAGGCTTTACCTGCACTTGCTGGTCTTGCTGGCGCTATGTTTGCTGGAGGGGCATACACGGTTCTTCGAGTCCTCAAAGGAAAAGAGCACCCTACGACAATCGTTTTTTTCTTCTGTTTATTCTCTTCAGCTTTGATGTTGCCAATGATGCTGGTTAATTTTGTTATGCCGAACGCCATAGAATGGTTCTACTTGATTAGCATAGGCACACTCGCCTTGATTGGACAGTATTCCATTACGTTTGCCTATCGCTTTGCACCTGCCGCCGAAGTATCAATCTTCAACTATACCTCAGTCATCTTTGCAGTTTTATTGGGTTATCTGATTTGGCAGGAGATCCCTGACACATTGAGTATCTTTGGTGGTATAATAATCGTTGGGGTCGCCCTCTTTGTTTGGCTTTATGGCAGATCCCAAAGCAAACTAAATGAAACATTCTAATCATAATTATTTCTTAAAGGAGGTCACCATGCCCAATATCCCCATTTACCACGTTGATGCGTTCACAGCTACCCCTTTCGGTGGTAATCCTGCGGCTGTTTGTATTACAGATGAACCTTTGCCTGATTATCTTATGGCCAATATTGCCCGGGAAATAAATTTACCGGAAACCGCATTTATCTACCCTTTGTCAGAGGCAATTTATCGCATACGCTGGTTTACACCCACAACTGAAGTGAAATTGTGTGGACATGCTACCCTAGCGACTGCCCATGTCTTATTTGAGCAGAATTTTGTTCAACAGCCCTTGGTAACGTTCCATACTAAAGATAATGCGCTCGTTCTAACAGCGGCTCAATCGAGTAATGGGGTAACGCTAGACTTTCCTGCGGACTTCCCTCAACCTTGGGATTCTCCTCACCAGCATGCCCTATTATCCTATCTGGGTTTACCGCATAATTGCCCTGTTTTACAGGGTCCGATTACCGGGCAACTCTTGATTATTGCACCCAGTCCAGATGTTGTCTATCAATTACACCCTAATTTTAGTCGATTGAACAATATTGAAGCACCACTAACAGGTGTTGCGGTTTCTGCTGCTGCTGAAAGATACGACTTTATCTCGCGCTTTTTCGATCCTTGGCAAGGCATCGACGAGGATCCGGTGACGGGTTCTGCTCACACGCTAATGACCCCTTATTGGGCAGCTGTCTTGGGCAAAAATCAGTTGTTTGCGCGCCAAGCTTCGCCGAGAGGTGGCGAATTACATGTAGAGCTGGCTGATCAGCGTGTTTTAATCACCGGCCAAGCTGTTACCGTCTTCAAAGGCCAACTAACGATATAAAGAAGGAGATTCCTATGTTTTATGCACATAACGCCGGTCCTACAGAGTACACTTTTGTTAAGAACATGATTCAGCAAGCCAATCTTCCCTGTCAGGACCTTGAACGCCACTATCACAGTTATCTAATTGGAGAGCTTAATGACCAGCCTGTTGCAGTGGGTGGATTAGAGATTTATGGCAGCGTGGCCCTATTGCGCAATGTCGTTGTTACCCCAGCAGAAAGAGGGGGGCATCTAGGCGAAACGATGGCGAGAGCTCTCATAAACTTAGCGGATAAACGCGGTGTCAAGTTCATCTACACGTTACTTGATGATCCACACATGGGTTATTTATTTGCCAAGATGCGTTATGTGCCTTGCACGAGAACTGAGCTAATTGAAAATTGCCCCGAGAGCAAAATGCCTCAACTTAAACCGCAAGCTGAAGCATGGAAATTGGATTTAGATTTTTTCTTCAACTCGGGATGCTCGTGTTCAATCCCCGAATAAGTGCATTGACAGCATAACCCAACTTGCATATAATAATAAAGCAATGTTTGCGGGTGTAGCTCATTGGTAGAGCATTGGCTTCCCAAGCCATGTGGGAGGGTTCGATTCCCTTCACCCGCTCCATGAAAAAGGCACTTCTTTGAAGTGCCTTTTTCAATGAAGTTTGCCTTCGGCAAGTGAAGTGGCTATCGCCATGAAGTCGCTACGCTAATGAAGTGGACTAACGTCCATGAGGAACTCGGCAAGTTTCGCTTCATATCGAACACATTTGTGTGAGATGCTTCATGCTGGGCACTTGTGCACAGTGCTTCATGTCACGCAGTGATGCTTCATTCTTATGAGCCGCCGCGCTATTGAAACATTCTCATCATTTGGATATTTACTAATATCTAAATCGAACCCTGAGAAGGTTTTTGCCGTTAAAAAAACATATTTGTTTTTAGGCGAAAATACGGAGGGACAGCATAGTCCCGATGTAGGGTTTTGCATGCAAAACATTCGATTCCCTTCACCCGCTCCATGAAAAAGGCACTTCTTTGAAGTGCCTTTTTCAATGAAGTTTGCCTTCGGCAAGTGAAGTGGCTATCGCCATGAAGTCGCTACGCTAATGAAGTGGACTAACGTCCATGATGAACTAGGCACGCTTCGCTTCATATCGAATACATTAGTGTGAGATGCTTCATACTGGGCACTTGTGCACAGTGCTTCATGTCACGCAGTGACGTTTCATTCTCCAAAGCACGCTTTTTGATTTAAGCTTTCTGATAATTGGAGATTCAATCGTTGAACAATGGTCGCACGATGGTTGAACAGTCGTTTTATTATTCAGCTGGTTACTGACAAGAGCAACCGCCTTTTAGCCCTGACCACCTGATCACTGATCAACTAATCACTAATAAAAACCAGCTAGCTACTAAAAGTTTCAAACACAAAGAGCACAAAGGGAAAGAAGCGGTATTGTTTACCCCGTCTGGAGCATCATGGGGCCAAACGCAGTTTGGAGCGGTGGCGCAATTGTGCGCTAATGCTAAACATTATGTGTTCCTCAAGCTGGCATACAAAGGAGGGCGTGGAAGCCCTCCACTACAGGGTTGGAGCATAGTATAAAGCGGGAGAAACGCGTGATATTTCTGAGGAGTAGGCGCACAGCTTCATTTGCCGTAGGCAAGCTTCATTTGCCGTAGGCAAGCTTCATGGCCGTAGGC
>CAZVAO010000135.1:0-4960 GCA_964625175.1 uncultured Clostridiaceae bacterium | reverse complement strand
CTAACAAAGTTAATAGTGCATTTTTGGAAACTATGGTGCCGAGGGGGGGACTCGATGTTTGGCAAGCCAAACCCTACGTCGGGTCTATTCTGTCCCTCCTTATTTTTCCCTAAAAACATATATGTTTTTTTAACGGGAAAAACCCTCACGCGGTTCGAGTCTTATATTTGAAGTATATAGTTTTCAAAAATGTGCTAGAAACAAGGCAGGGATTTTTTTGTGTAGTTGGTATACAGGTAGTATTCCGACAAACAAAAAAATACACTAACAAAGTTAATAGTGCATTTTTGGAAACTATGGTGCCGAGGGGGGGACTCGAACCCCCACGGGGCGTAAACCCCGCCAGATTTTGAGTCTGGTGCGTCTGCCATTTCGCCACCTCGGCTTATGTTTGACAGGCGAGTGTAATTTTATCATTATCACAGTTGGCTGTCAATAGATTGAGCTATTTTTGGAAGAATTGTTGTTTAGTATCGTACAGGTGAAACCAATGATCATCTGATTATTTTAATTTAATATTAACTTATTGAGTAAAGAATTTTGTTATAATAGTATTACTATAATAACATAAGGGATGTGTCACAATGAAAATTGCTATGCTGGTCTACTCAAAGACAGGTAACACTAAGAGCGTTGCGGATGAATTGCTGAAGAAACTCATGACTGCTGGTCATACTGTCGACTACTTTCCATTGGAACACGAGCCAAAGGAGAAAGAAGGAAATGCCTTAGAGAAGGTCGTTTTCAAAGAAATCCCTGATTTGTCGGATTATGATCGCTATTTATTTGGCGGATCGGTTGAGGCATTTAATCTAGTGCGTGTTTTACAACAGTACCTTAAAGAAATGCCGTCGCTCACGGGCAAAGCGGTGTGCTTGACGACACAGCAATTTATGAAGTCATTCTTGGGTGGCAATCGTTCACAACGAACAATGAAGCGTTTGCTTGAGGCTAAAGGATTGACAGTGGTCGGTGGGGCGCATGTCAATTGGAAAGAGGAAGACCATCGCGCCGAGCGTATTGAGGTGGCTGTTAATGCTCTTTACGAACTCCTAATCGTTTGAGTAATATAAATGGACAATTTCGGTGTTACTGAAGATTTTTCTGCGATTACGCGTACTGCCATGTACAGCTGCATCTTAAAAAATCTTCGTGCCTTGAACTTGTCGCATTTCTATCGACTCAAATGCCATGTTTGCATCATTTAAAACGGTGAATGAATAGAAGATTATCAAGTTGTTCAGAAAAGCGCTTATTCAGCATGCTCGCCTGTATCGCTTTATTGCCTGTTTTTGGTCGGGGTTCAACCTCTTCGCGTCTCTGAAATTCTATTAGCTCAAATATTCAGGCATCAAGTTGAGTTTCATATATTGTCTACTGTTATACGATCTTAAAAAAACATTTCTAAATTATTTAGCAATAGCGGAACTTTCTGTGCGCTAGAACGTCTATAAAGTGTAGTCGAGCTGAATAGAAAGTTGAGGATAAACATGAATAAACTGATGACGTTTTTTATTATAGTCATGCTCTTGATCATGGCAATGAGCCTGCCTGCTATGGCTGCCGAGGATGACCCCATTCCAAAGGTGTTTGGGGAAGAGCCGATGCTGGTGACGATTACATCTGAACCTGAGCCGATGTTGATATCAGAGTACCCTGAAGGTGCACGTTCTAACGACGAGATTGTGCGAGGTTATTTTATTTCATACGAGAACGACATCTTGATGATGGCACTGCAAGAGACAGGCGAAGAAGTAGCACTGATTGATGTCAATGGTGATTTTGCGGAAATTTTTGAGCAGATGCAAGCAGAAGATTATATCGAGATTGCCGCTAATCGCAGCACAGATATTTTGATTGTCACTGCGTTTCTAGGTGGGTCTCCACGGATGGATGGGCCTCTTATCATGCCTACTCCAATTATCATGCCTGCTCCCTCTGATCCCTATGTCTTTTACTTGGGTGAAGTTGTCATCACGCCTGTCCCAATGCAACAAATTGATGGCAAGATGATGGTGCCTTTGCGAGCGACCCTAGAAGCTATGGGGTATACGGTGAGCTGGAATAACGAGACAAAGTCTGTTGAGATGCTTCGTGGGGCACAGTGGACATCCATTACAATTGGTGAAAATCGCTATTTTCACAATCGAGTTGCTCCTTACGAATTGAGTATGGCACCTGTCTTGTTTGAAGGGCATACTATGATTCCCGCTGAGTTTTATAATCGTGTGCTGCAGAAGGGTATTGGGATTGAAAATAGCAACCTTTATCTACATGATTCAGAAATAGCTCGTTACAGTGGGTTTATTGAAAGCATCGACTACGGTGAAAACAATCACTATAGCATTCTCATTTCTTCAGTTAAGGATTCTACAGAGATGGGTGACAAGCTTGTCGTTCATGGCTCGAATGCTACCACCTATGACCAGCTCGATTTGGTTGAAGGAGCTTTTATTAATGTCATTGCCGATACCGTGATCATGGAGAGCTTTCCGCCACAGGTCAACGCCTTTATTCTCTATTAAGATTGGTGGAAAGTAATAGCATCTCAAACGATTTCATATAAAAATGCACTGCTAAGCAGTGCATTTTTTAAGTATTCGTTAAATTAGCGACTTCAATAAGAAAATAATAGATCAAGAGGGGTTGGTTTATTTAAGCTTAAACCAATTTACTCAAATACTTTTCCGTAATGGCGATCAAGTTTATAGTCGATATTGCGCAACTTTGCGATAATGTCGACGCCATAAGGGCATTTTGGCAAACAAGCGCCACAACCTGTACACGCTTTTGCATCGATTGTTAGCTGGGCATATTCATCAATTGCCCGATCAGCGGTTTTGAACCAATTTTTCAAGCGCTCTTTCAGGGCATAAAGAGCCGTATCTGCTACATCGCCATCACCCATCTGGCGGTCATAAAGAGACTCTAGGAGAAAGATTCCTGGGATATCAATACCTTCCGGACAAGTGTTTGTGCAGGCTCCACACTGGCGGCAGACATAAGAGGTCAATTCTGGGGCATTGTGCAATAGGGCCGCTAGTTCTTCATCGGTTAAGGGATTCTCTTCTTCAAACAGGGCCAAGTCCTTTGCCAACATTTCTTTCGTATTGATCCCTGCAACGATAACCGAAACGGGCTGCCTAAAGGCAAAGCGGAAAGCGGCTTCAACACTGCGATAAAGGTAGCCATCCCCTAAAGCTTTCATGAGTATGATGGCGCAATTCTTTTGGTTGGCTAGGGGGACTAAGTCAGCCAAGATCGAGGGGAAGTTACAGTGATCAAAATAGTTAATGGTCGTCATCACAGCTTCAAACGGGTACCGGTTTAGTGCTTCAATCAATACATCTGGCTGGCCATGCATTGAAAGGCCGATGTGCTTAATTTTTCCTGCAGCACGGGCTTCTTCGGCGGCTTTGATGGCACCTGAATCCGCTAAAATGCGATCAAGGGTTTCTGTTGAATCGACGGCGTGCATGAGCAGGACATCAATATGATCGGTTTGCAGATTCGTAAGGCTTTGATTGATACCATCTTTACAGGCTTGGTAATCTCTTTCGTGGGCTTTTGTCACCAGTACGTATTCGGAACGTCGCTTGGATATGGCTCGTCCAATTTTAACTTCGGATTCACCATTCCCGTAGCTTGGTGCAGTTTCAATGTAATTTCCACCAGCATCTAGATAAGCGTTGAGCAATTCACTCGCTTGATTAAAGGGAATTTCACATAAATGAAATCCACCAAAGCCGAGAACGGTTGTTTCTAATCCAGTGGCGCCAAATTTTCTTTTTTTCATGATATACCTCCATATCTTTGATAAGATTTATGCCGAAATTCAACTTGAATAATATTTGTTGCTAGCACACGATTTCGATGGATTCTTCACGATATCTACCGTTATTTAAGTCACTTTAACAAATGGGAAGACGATTAGATTTTAACGTTTGGCAGTGCACCATTCTCTGTGTTCAACGGATTGGGCAGGCGAAATAATTTATAAGAGATCATCCTATTGCCATTTATTATACCATGAAATGCTCTGAAAACTTCGACCTATGAAGCCTTAAGTGTGGGTTATAGCAAACTAAATATTTCAATTCATTATCCTTTGAGACTACTTTTGAAGTGTGATTATCGTGAAGGGGATCTCTCAAAGATTTTTCTGGCAACTATTTATTAAGTAGCAAAAGGTATCCGTATCTTTTTTTCACTTTAATGATAGAAATAATTAAGACACTGGTTTATAGCAAATGGATTCGGTATAATTAGAGGGTAGTAAAATAAGAAAAGGGGTATTAAAATGGGAAAAGCTTATGATGTGATGCTGAAACGTCGTAGTATTCGAAAATATTTAGACAAAGCAGTGTGTGAACAAGATGTACAAGTGATGTTGGAGGCAGCAATGGCAGCCCCATCCGGCCATAATGCTCAACCTTGGCATTTCGTGGTCATCAACGATCGAGCGACACTGGATCATCTAGCGGGGGTCCATAAATACGCCAAAATGTTAGAGGGTGCACCACTCTGTATTGCTGTTTGCGGACAAGAAGAAATAAATGGGCGCAGAAGTACACTATGGGATCAGGATTGTTCAGCCGCTACCCAGAACATTTTGCTTGCTGCCACAGAATTGGGACTAGGCAGTGTCTGGCTGGGTATTTACCCAAATGAAGCGCCATGTGCTTATGTGGCAGAAACACTTAATATCCCTGATGACATTACCCCGTTTGGTTTAATCGTTATTGGGCATCCGGCTGAAGAGAAAGAAGCGCGTAGTCAGTTTGACGCAGGTAAGGTGCATTATAACCTCTGGTAATATAGAATTCCAAAATTGGGAGATTTCTGCGTTGCTCGGATGTTTGCTTATTCGGCGTACTGGCTGTACGCCATCATTGCACAAACATTGTCGCGCCTTGACCTCTCCACAATTTTGAAATTCTCTTGGGTTGAGTATTTAAAA
>CAZVAO010000134.1:0-5038 GCA_964625175.1 uncultured Clostridiaceae bacterium | reverse complement strand
AACGCTTAGTGTTCCTGTAACCGTAGACCTTGAAGCACCAACCGCAACATTAGTTGAAGCTAACGGCATGGCTACCATTACGATTACCGATAATGTACGCGTTCAAAAAGCAATGGTTAACGGCGTTTTAGTAGACATGTTCTTTGCCGCTCCAACCGTTGTTCACATGATGCCTCAAACCGATCTCTATCATGTACAAGCAATTGACCAAAACTTCAATTACTTGATGGTTACTCTTGAAGGCACAGCCGCTTCTATGCTTACAGTTACAGTAGGCGAAGATACTGGTTATGGCCCTGCAGAAATGATCGAAGGTACTATGATGGTTCCAGTACGCTACGCTGAAGAATTAGGTGCAGTTGTTACTTGGGATGACGCTACCGAATCCGTTACCTATACAATCAATGGTGGTGAAGTGGTTATTACCGTACAAATTGGCAACACAACCGCTATGGTCAATGGTGTCGCTATGGAAATGGCTGTAGCGCCTTACATCAATGCTCAAAATCGTACAATGGTTCCTCTACGTATGATTGCTCAAGAGCTTGGTTTTACCGTAGATTATTTAGGCGGTGGAGTTGCTAACATCCAATAAAATTCCAACAAAGGGCGATTTCGTTGTTCCTCGAATGTTTACTTGTTTGCAATACCAAATGTATTGCATCACTGCATAAACATACTCGTTCCTTGAACTCGCCGCATTCTTGAAATTTTATAGATCGATCTAAGCGCTCTGGAAACAGAGCGCTTTTTGCATGTCATAAATGACATCCAAACTTAAACAAATAAATAACCACGAAGAAATCCGTGGTTGTTTATTTGTTTAAGGATAGAATGATACTATGAAATCCTTTTTCTAACAGATAATTATAGCTCCTGAAGATTTCAGGGGTTATTAGGGGCCGCCCGCACTGTCAAAGCCGGCTGCGGGCCAGCGAATTCCTCTGGGAAGAATCCTTAGAAAACAATTAATGTAGGACAGGAGACCAATCCTGACAGGTCCAATTTCTTCATAAAGATTCTTTAATGAAGAAGACGTGAAAGGTCATTTACGAGGAATACTGGCTGATTGACCCTGTAAAGATTAGCTAGTGTTACAGTTGTGTTACAGAATACGTTAATCTATTGTAAATTACTGTCATCAAAGTTATTATTAAAGAGTGAATTTAGAGTTTGCCTATTTTTGCGTGATCGCAATCATATACGGTTTAATCTCAGTGACTGAACTATTTATCTACATGATTTGGAGACCCATCCAAAAATAGAGAACCCTATTTTTCAATACTTTTAAAATATAAGGAGGAACACAGATGAAACGATTTTTAGCAACACTTTCGGTCATGGCTATGATCGTCAGTATGTTCAGCGGCGTTGTGCTTGCTGAAACACCAACATACACACTTGATCTCGACAAAGATGTGATTACGTATGTAGATGGATTTTACTATGATACGATTACTGGTCGTATGACAGACGAAAATGGGGTGCCTGCTAGAGATGCAGACATATTAATGACTCTTTGGCACAAAGATGGTGACCAAATCACCGAAGGTGTTACGGGTTTGCAAATGACAGACGGCTTTTTTGCTGTAAATGTCTTAACAAGTCTAGGTGTAGGAACATATACACTTAAAGCTGATAGTATCGAAGCTGATTTCACAATCATGTATGCTATCGAATTAGTAGAACCAACTACTTTAGAGTGGACCTGGGGTGATATTCCTGACACCGTAATTGTCCAAGGTATGTTCCCTAACGAAGATAACGAAGTTTTAGCAGGAGAAATTATCCTTGCTTACACTGAGGGCATAGAAATTGCTGCCGCAGATTTTGCTAATGATTCTGTATTCGGATTTCTATTCTCTGGTGATGATTTTGTTCAAACCGGAGAACTAGGTCTCTATATCAATGGCACTTTAGCTCTTGAAGGAGAAGTTGTTCCTGCCGAGATGGATGTAACCGTTGATCCACTAGAAGCCATGGTTAATCTTGGCGATGTCGAGTTCACGGCTACATTTGATTTTGCTGATGAATACCTAGATGGTACTTCGTTAGATAGCGCTTATGAGCTTTGGGTAATGATTGAGGGCGAAAGTGGCGATTGGTCTTATGACATATCCTATTTATTTGATGATCAAGAAATCACATATTGGCTTCCATTAGATGGAATTGAAACAGGCACCTATGAGTTCACATTTGAATTGTGGTCTACAAGTGGTCCTGAATTCCTTGCTGAAGAAGCGACTGTCGAAGTCGAAGCCCTCGAACCTGACGACTACAACCTAGTTGGTTGGGATGACAGTGCTTTAAGTGTTGGTGACAACACATTTAGCTTCTATGGCGACGAAGATGGTCGTGAAATTACAGTATTGGACGAAGATGGCGACGAAGATTATTGGATTGAGGCTATCTTCAATGGTGCCGGTCTAGAAGATGAGTCTTTCAACGAAGAGGATGATGATGATTTCGTCGTTTCTCCTAGCGAAACGGGTATGGTTGAAGTAACCATCAATGTTTATGACGATTCTGATATGGAATCTGGCGATTTGGTTCACACCTTCACACGCGAATTAGCCGTTGAAGGTTGGAACATTACAATTACGCCTGATGTTGTAGATGTTGATTCTGAAGTGGATATTACAATCACGATTACAGACGAAGATGGTAATCCAATCAATAACGCTATTATTACCTCTGACTTAAGTGAAGGTGGTAGGATTAGCGAAGATGAAGTCATTTTTGATGGTACTGTAACCAATGTTGTGGGTGGTGTCTACGTAATTGAATACGATGACGAGAAATTGGCATTTGATCGTGTTGGGTTTTATGATCTTCAATTCTGGACAGAAACACAGTACGAAAATTCAGAAGATACCGACTTCTCTTCTAGCGAAACTGGATACAGTTTCGAAGACGCAGAAATAGATATGAATAAAGCTATCGAAGTCGTTGGTCTAGATGTTTACAACGTTACTTCTGACACAGCTGTTTTACTTGAAGGCTTTGAAGAAGAAATCGTTGTGACACCTCTTGATGCGGATGGCGATGTGATTTATCCAAATATGACCGTTACTTATTATGACGCAGATGGTGACGAGTTGGATACCGATGATTTCACGGGTACACGCGTTGATACAAACGATGACGGTATCAAAGAATCCGTAGAAGGCGACGTCACACCAGCTGCTGGCGCAGTTAAAGCAGTTGTTCGCGCAGAATCCTCAGATGAAAAAGAGTACGGCGAAGTCGAAATTGAAGTGGTTAAGCCTCAAGTGATTATGACTAAAGCAGAAGTGCAAACAGCTTACATCAACACAGACTTCGAATTCACCGTAATCGATCCACGCGACGGTAGTATGTTGGATAATGAAGTTTGGTTCGATTATAGTGAAGAGTATCTCTGTTGTGTAGCATTTGATGTTGATGGTGAGATCGAATGGGATACTACTTTCCCTGAAGATGATGGGGTTTATAGTGGAACCATCACAACTGATGAAGTTGACTTTGATGAAGCCGCAGATGACGAAGAAGATGTAGTATTTGAATTATGGATGGGTGCTGATGAGGATATTCAATTATTAGACATTCAAGTTCTTGAACCAACCCTTACATCTGATCCTGAAACTATGATTATAGGTACTGCAGCTAATTTGGTAATCACTTATCTAGATGCAGAAGGCATGCCACTTGAAGGTTATGATGTATACCTTGGTGAATATGACTATGATATGGATGAGTTCTTTGGAACATTGATCGGCGAAACAGATGAGAACGGCCAAGTAGCCTATGCAACAATCGCTGGCAATACAGGTGGTCTTGAATTTGTCGCTGATAATGACAACATTGACGACGATTACTTTGTAACGCTTAATGTTCCTGTAGTCGTAGACATGGAAGCTCCAACAGCTACCTTAGTTGAGGCTAACGGCATGGCAACTATTACCATTACAGATAACGTACGCGTTCAAAAAGCAATGGTTAATGGCGTTTTAGTAGACATGTTCTTTGCAGCTCCAACCGTTGTTCACATGATGCCTCAAACCGACCTCTATCACGTTCAAGCAATTGACCAAAACTTCAATTACTTGATGGTTACATTAGAGGGTTCTCGAGTCAACATGCTTACAGTCGTTATTGGTGAAGACTGTGGCGGATTTGGCCCTGCTGAACTGGTCAATGAAAGAACCATGGTTCCTGTACGCTACGCTGAAGAATTAGGCGCAGTGGTTAATTGGAATGCACCAACCGCTTCCGTTACTTACACACTTAACGATGGCGCAATTGTAATTACCGTACAAGTTGGTAATACAACCGCTATGGTAAACGGTGTCGCTATGGAAATGGCCGTTGCTCCTTATGTTAACGCTCAAAACCGTGTGATGGTTCCTCTACGCATGATTGCACAAGAGCTTGGCTTTAGTGTTGATTATGTTGGTCAAGGTACCACCTATATTTACTAGAATTCAATAAATAGTAAACTAAAGCGCCCCAGAAATGGGGCGCTTTTTTTGTGCGAAATAATGCCTGCTATATGGGGATCGGGGACCAGGGATCAGATCATGGTGGGCAAACAATGTTTTCCTACTAATTCTGATGGAGAAGCAATTCTAGCAAGTTTTCAATTTTTTTAACCACATAGGACACTAAGGCCACAAAGGGAATAAAGATCTTTGCGTTACAAGGTTTTATAAGCAAAGCTAGTTTAAATAATCCGTGGGAGCTTGTTACCTCACTTAGTGCACTTCGTGTTCTTCGTGGTTTCAACTACTCAACAGCCAGCAGCATACACAATGGCCGAAGGCCGGTTCCTTGCGAAGCAGCTTCATATGCGTAGCCCTGCACGCAGTCCTTCTAAGGGTCCTAGTGCGACGTGAGAATCTGCTACAGGGCCAGCTCTGCGAATCTCAACTCAAACTTTAGCCTATTAAAAAAAGGTCATTTTGCCCAGCCAGCCCTGTACGCTAAAGCTACATGGCAGGCTATTTTACTATTCTCGAAAAGCCAAATACTAAAAAATATCCCCGCAGGTAAAGTTTGT
>CAZVAO010000133.1:0-5064 GCA_964625175.1 uncultured Clostridiaceae bacterium | reverse complement strand
GCCACCGGTGTAGGCGCTATACGCGGTATCGCTAAGGGTACCGGAGCGCTCGCCGGTATCGGAAAGGGCCTGGGCGCGTTAAAGTCTCGCGGCGCCAAGGTATCTGATAGCGCGAAAAAACTTATTACAGGTATGACAAAGGAACAGCGCGCAATTTTGAACCAGGTAAAAGATCAAAACCGCGTAGATACGCAAAAACTTGAGTTTATGCAGAAACTTATCAGGCAGGGCAAGAGCGAAGAAGAAGCCGCAAGCCTGGCCGGTGTAAACTTAAATACTGTCTTCCAGGAAGTAGGTAGTTTTTTAACCGGTGCAAAGCCGGAGCCAACGCCGGAAGAAAAGAAAAAACAGACTCAGCAACTTATAACCTGGGGCGGCGTGGCGGCGGCGGCTATAACTATTTTACCGAAACTTTTAAAAAGTTAAACTATGTTCGATCTTTCAAATCTCAGCTTTGATAAAGTTCTGACCTGGATAAAAAATAATATCCTGGTGGCTGTCCTGGTGGCGCTTGTTTTGCTTGCTTTTGTTGCAAGTAAGCAGGTAAGTAAAATGTTTAGAGGGAAACCGAAACGCAGGCGGCGCAGAACAACAACAGCAGCGACCAGGACCAGGGCGACCAGGACCAGGGCGACCAGGACCAGGGCGACCGGTAGCAGTAGCGGCAAAGGATATGCAGCAGTAGGCGGCGGGACCATACCATTTAAGTATAATAAAGACGGCTCTGTAAAAAAAGCCTGGCAGGTAGCCGGAACAGTAGCCGCGAAACAAAGAATGTCACGTTTACGCAAAAATAAATAACTATGTCGTATCTATTCGCATTAATTTCATTCCTGGCATTTATTATGTTTCAGGAGCCGGAGCCGGTAAAAATTACCTGGCATATTATAGTTGCCTTGCTTGCCGGTATTTATGAGGCTGTTGTTAGAATAATACCAACAGTTAAAAATTATTCATTCATTGGTAAGATCATTGAGATTTTACTATGGGTAAGTAATTTCTTAAGCGTTAAGAAGTCAAAAAAAAAGTAAGTTCTTACGACTATTACCACTATCGAGACGAAACCAGGATAAAAAAACGATATGATAAGTAAAAGAAGTATTTTAATTGCAATAGCGGCTATTGTAGTATTTTTTGGCGCCCTGTTTAGTGTTATCCTGGATAACAAGAAACCAGGCGTTAAAAAACCTAACAAAATAGAGCCGGACCAGGTTAACCAGGACCAGGATCCTGGAGCTGACCAGGTGGAAGATCTACCAGAGCCGGAAAACACAGAAAAAGAGCAAGTTATAAATAACATTAACTTGACAGCTGAACAGATCGCAGAAGTAGAAAAACAAGCGGCCGAAAAACCTAACAAATCAGAGCCGGCCGGTAAAAAATCAAAAGCCGGTAAAGATGAAAGTTAAGAAAGGAGTTATTAAATATGTATTCGCGTGGTTTGCATACCTGGGTAGCTTATTTACTGCTGCCGGTTCTCTTGGTGACGTTATTACTACGCACTTTGATACCATTAAGCCGCCGAAAAGAGATGAATACTATTAACCCTACCGGCCTAAGAGTTTTTGACTTACTTGTTATGCACGGTTTGCCGTATGTTCAAGCCGCGTATATAACAAGCCAGGCGGCACACGAAACCGCCAACTTTACAAGCAACGTTTTTCGCAAAGCAAATAATTTATTTGGTATGAAGTATGCCGGTCAATTTTTGGGGGCCGGACAATATAACGGCTATGCGAAATACAATAGTATTGAGGATAGCGTAGCGGACTATATAAGCTATTACCGCCGGCGCGCTTACCTGGAACAATATTTATCTATTGAAATGTTTGTTAACGATCTGCACCGCAAAAAATATTTTGAAGCGGAGCCGGCCGAATACCTTAAGGGCGTTAAACACTTTTATAATGTGTATTTTATTGCGAAGAATGGCATATAATAAAATATATAGCGCTCATTGGCAACAAACCGTTGCAAGTATGGTTAGCAGTCAACCGCACTTTAGATTAAATTCTAATTTGCAAAAGATGCGCGTTGCATCAATAACCTTAAACTTAATGATAAATGAACCAGGGGCAAACCCCGCCGTTTTGCCGCTCGAAATGAATACAACGCAACAATGGTATTTAAGAATAGGCGCACTATTGCCGGCGCGCTCGCCGCTTTACACTAAAACATTCGAACACGTTGCAGGGCCGGCACCGTCTTTTAATGGTTCGCAGATCATATTTAACGAAACCGGTCAATATATTTTTGACAGTTGGTTTATTTCCGAACAAATTGATTTTCAATTTAATTATAGCAACCTGGACCCTGTTAAAACATATACTTATAATTTTGGAATATTAGTAGAAACTATTGAAAAACTAGCGTTTTAATTATGATACCGAATATACATCAATCAATAGATGAAATAATTAAGGCCGCGTCTCCGGCTCAAAGAATTATTTGGCAACACGCGCGGTTAATAACCGGCGAAAATGCAGCGGTCCGTCAAATGGTTTATATTGGCGGTGTAACCGGAAGTACTTTACATAATAATGTTGCCGGCGTTCTCTATATAGCTGCTGAAATGGATTTTGGGTCTATCCCTGGCGGTGGTACATCTGATGCCTTTGTGCAATTTTACGATGAAGCCGCCGTTAATTCTCTTAGAATTGGAAATAACTCTATTTCTTATGATAGTGTTGGCGCGGTAGATAATTTTTCACAAAATTATGTAAGGTTAAAAAATCTATATTTTAGATATTTAGCCGCAACCGCCTATACTCATATGAAATTTATAGGCTATAAAATAACTTACTAATATGGAACCAGTACAAAAATTAATTGTTGTCAATATTGATGCAGCGACTCAGGATTTTATAGAAAGCAAACTGATAGAGGGGTTTATAATTACGCACATAGTAAGCCTGGCGCCGAAATATGATAAATTGTTAATCATATATGCCCTGCCGGTTGTAAAATAAAAAAATTTTATATATTTGCGTAAACCCTTAAGAATCCGCGTATGAATTCCCTACACGATTTAATTGAACATTTGACTCTTTCCGATATGTCATTAATGAAAGTAATCATAAATGATTATATCGAGGGCAATTATAAAGAAATGGCGCGCTGCATCGAGGAATACGGCCGCCATATTTTTTTTAAGGACCTGCACGTCTATTTAGATGAATATAACTATGTCCAGGGCATAAATCAATATGTTTATTTTGTCGGGATAACTATCGAATATCATAGGTATATTGGCGCCGATCTGAAAAAAAGCAACAAAAAAAAGTAGCCAAAATTTTTTAACCGGTCAACACACTTAAAAGTGTTGACCTGGCCGGCAATCCTTTTGACTTGAAAAGCCGGTAACAATAGCGAGCAAAAAGAATTAAAGATAAAAATAACCAGTTTTAAAAGCGTTCTGGCTTACGGAATCGGTAAGAGACAAAAAACGCACAACGTAAACCGCAACAAAGCCGCGAAAAAAGCTCAGCCAACGCCGGTACAACCGTGCTGAGTACTTGACAAAAAAAAAAAATAACCAGGAAGCGGCGGCGGCCGGTCGATACGGTCAAAGGACTAAGGGCGACACGGTGCGGAGTTACTGCCAAGAGGCAAAGCCGCGTTGATTTGGCCGCATAAGTGGCCGGTGTCAAGGGGAGCCGGCGCAATAGTTTTAATTATAACTAAATTATTAGGTATGCGACAAATCTTTAAAAAGATCGGGACCAGGTTAAACGAAAAGTATAAAAGTGCGATCTTAACGGCATTAAAAGCGATTATTTACGCCGGCGGTGTATGCCTGGTAATAATAATCGCTTTATTTTCGCTTATAATAGCCTTTTTACGCTTTATTTTGAACGTTTTTACATTTAAGCGGCGCGACTATTAACCGTTTTCAATCGTTTATTTAACGGCTTTAAAAGGTCTTTTTTGTGTTTTTTTCGTGTTTTTTCTTGTTTTTCTCGAAAAATAGGCAGACATTCGAAATAAAATAATAAAAGACCTTTTTGTCTTAAATTAAATTACACTCAATATGGGAGCAGTAGCAAGTCAAGTTATTAAAGTGCTGTTGCAGGTTCTGGCCGGCGTTGGCGTTGGTTCGGTCCTGGATAAAGTCGCAGCCGACAAAGTGCCGAATTATACGCCGGCCCTTTCTGAAGTAGTACCAGGCAAACCAGGGTTTAACCCTTTGAAGTTTGTTGCCCTGGCCGTGTTTATGGTTATCGGTTTTATCCTGGTAACTTTCATCGGGAAAAAGTTTAAAATCAAGTCTCTAAAATAATAAGCTATGAAGATTTACACAGCAGCCGGCGGCGTAGGTGTCGCCTTTTCATTCAATATGACCTATCTCCCTGAAGTACTGAAGTACAACCACGGAGGAAACCAGTTAACCAGTCTGAGAGTTGAAACGCAGGAAGACGGCGTTTTACACGACTGGACCGCCGCAGGACTTAACGCGATGACCGGATACATGAAAGTAGGCGCGCAAACCGCTAACGATATATATTTGCAAATCGCAGACGGCGAAATGCGGCCGAAAAACGTAACGGTTTCGGGCGTTACAAGTGCAGTAGGGGCAATAGACTTTTTCGTTGCATCAGATAATCGCGGAACCGTGCCGTTTAAGTCGAGTAATGCGGCAATCCTGGCTCTGAACCCTACGAAGTTTACGAAATTTACCGCGCTGTTTATTCCAACAATGGCGGCCGGCGACTATGCCGAAATCGTTTATGATGACGGCCATAGCCAACGCTGGGAGCGCGAAGACCTGGCCGCCTGGGCAAGTAACTACCAACAGGTAGAGGGTTATATTATCAATAATATTCAGGGTTATATTAAGAGCGCAACGATAAGATGCGCCGCCGCAACACCTTGTTATATACTTTCGGTATATATACCAGGCAAAGCGGAAACAGAGTAAGGGGGTAACTATGGCCAAAAAAAAACGTAAGGGGATTTTTAAAAAAATTCTTAAGGGTGCGCTTGCTATCGGTGGTACGGTTTTAGGAGTTGCCACCGGTGTAGGCGCTATACGCGGTATCGCTAAGGGTACCGGAGCGCTCGCCG
>CAZVAO010000132.1:0-5098 GCA_964625175.1 uncultured Clostridiaceae bacterium | reverse complement strand
CTGACCAACTATAACGTACTTAACCAATTGTTGAGGAAAGGCATAAAGAGCCCGAGAAGCGCGCCCAATAGTAAGCCGAAGCGGGTGATAGACTTCAATTGGTTGTTCATGACACTCAGAACGATTTCCTCGACCTGGAGTAGCTCTAGGCGATTAATTTGTTTCTCAACCATGGATTGAACATCGAGAGCAGCAACAAGTTGGGTGCCGAACCGATCGATAAAGCTCCGCAATGCGCGGATGACAATAGTTGTCATATTTTTAATCTGAATACCAGGGAATAGTTGTCTGATAGATCCCAGGGGTATGTTATACAGTGCGGCAGTAAGCGGTTTGACCAGCGCTAGGAATCGGTCGTCATCGTGAATAATAGAGTGAACAAGTTCTCCTAAAATCGCAACGAGGTCTTTGGTTAAGCCTGCAGCTGATGGCCAGACTTCTTCTAAGGTATGACCAGCAGTATGGGGATCGTTCCAGGGTAGCATTGACTCTAGAAGGGATCCCGTTTGCGAGACAGAGATTATGGGAGGGACGGATAGTAGTTCAGTTGGGCTCATTGCTAACACGGTGTTAGCGATCTGATCGAGCTTGCTTTCTATAAAAGGAATCGCGCGATCGGATGTGAGCTCGGCTTTAAGTTGCTTGCAAATCATATCCGTTAGGGAGGCCGGTGGCATGAAACTGCCCAAGAGCGTTCCCAAAAAATTGCCGCTTAAAAAATTCACAATATAGGTTTCAATTAATTCTCGAAGTTGCGCATCGTCACATTGTTCAGTCAGCCAGATGTTGATCGGGGTGGCCTGCTGAACAATCAAGTTGCGAGAGTAGTCAAGAAGCTCTTCTGGTAAGCTGATATTGAGCGGCCTTTGATCCGCGGCGATTTCTTGGAATTTGTTGTTCAATGCCGCTGTTAAACGATAGGTGAGAGGCTCACCGAGTTTATTTTTCCATATGGTTTCGAGATCTTCCATTTTTAACGTGCTAATTTGGGTAACTAGCGGGATTAAAAGCTGGTTCAGCTTTTCTTTACTGAGCGATTGCACAGCATGAACCAGAAATCGCCCGGTATCCTCACTTTCAATATTTAATCCGGTGTTATGCAGGACTTCACCCAGAGTGAGTTCGGCTGCTGCTAAATGATTGATCTGCAATTGTAAGAAGTCAGAGGTGTTCTGTCTAAAAGTTGCTGTATCAATGGTCTCAAGCAGTGCTTCTGGTGTAAAAAGATAATCATCAACGGCATTTCCGATGCTAATGCCTAGTGCTTCACGTTGGCGGGGGACAACACCAGGCGTAAACGGTAGACGGATGCCAGCAATACGCTTTTCTTCAAGAGGCCTGAAAAGCATCTTGATAGCGACCCAGTTGGTACTGTATCCTATGACACCACCCACAGCAGCACTTGCCAATAACGGTAGAATATTATTCAAAGGGATCATCTCCTAATAGCAAAACTATTGTATAAGAGTATACCATATCACTTGGGCATTGGTTAGAATTAAGTTAAAGTTGACTATGAACTAAAGTCTGTTGGTGGTTTGATGAATTGGGGGGGAGAGCTCTCTAAAGGGGAGTGTCTATGTTTAAGTCAGCATGAGAGACAGAGCCTCCACGATAATGCAGCTATTAACGATATGCTTAAATTGAACGCTGTTATTAAGATTGATTACTGGTATAATTATAGCTTGAGTCTGATTGAATTTAGGGTGATAGGTGGCATAATTGTTTAATAGCTATTAAGGTTTTGTTCGATTTAATAGACTTATAATGCTACATAGGCAATGATTAAAGAAGCAAATATATGGGAAGATATGCACTGTTCTAAGCAAGTGATTAAGGTTAAGAAAGATTGAAAAAGCCCACAACAACGCTAAAAACGATTCGACTAGAACTGAGATAATTTGTAACACAAATGTAATAGATATGTAAAATCTATGTAATTTGATGCGAAAAAATGCTAAATAATAGGGTAAATTTCTTGCGAAGACTGTTTATATAGAGTATAATATCGTTATTGGTAGTACGGAGATATTCATTTTATTTTATTGTTAACGGATATTTACCGTACTATTTGCTGGAGTTTTGTCGTTTCCAGCATGAAACTTGAAGGACTATGTTGGAAACAAAACATAGTAGTTCGGAAGGAGTGATTGTTTACTAAACTGAAGCCGTTGTTTGTTGCTTTATCGAAGTATTTTCGAAAATTTTCAGGAGGTGAACCCTACTTATGAAGGAAGGAATTTTATTCCACGTCTTATCTCTAATTATTATTTCTGGAGCAGTCATCTATTATATTCAAAAGGCTCGTGGCGGTTACGTACCTCAGATCCGCACAATTGCAGGTCTAGAGGCTATTGAAGAAGCTGTTGGTCGTGCTACTGAGATGGGTCGTATGGTGCATTTTAGTCCTGGTATCGCGGGGCTTGACGGAACAACTGCTGCACAAACATTTGCAGGACTCGAAACACTTGGTATGGTTGCTCGTTTAGTAGCCCGTTATGGTGCAAGAATCGTTGTAACTATTCGTCAGCCAATCGTTTTGCCATTAGCTCAAGAAGTTGTGCGTACAGCTTATATGTCAGAAGGCGTTGTAGAATCTTATGACGAAGACTGCGTACAGTACTTATCAAGTGAACAGTTCGCTTATGCAGCGGCTGTAATGGGAATTATTCAGCGTGAGAAGGCAGCTGCTAGTATTTTGCTAGGTGCGTTCTGGGCTGAGTCTCTAATGATTTCTGAAGCTGGTTTCCATGCTGGTGCTATTCAAATTGCTGGTTCAGCAAATATCACACAGGTGCCTTTCTTTGTAGCAGCTTGTGACTATGTGTTAATCGGTGAAGAATTGTATGCTGCTGGTGCTATCGCTTCTGGTAACCCAGTGAAATTAGGCAGTATTGCAGGTCAAGATATTGGCAAATTGTATGTTATGGCACTCTTAATTATTGGTGTTTTAGCTTCAACTGCTGGTTCGACTTTCTTTATTGACTTAATTAGTAGGTAGAAGGAGGCGAGTTATTAATGAAATCACAAGGATTAATGATTGCTTTAACATTCATATTTGCCGCTATCATTATACTAGACGCTTTCTTTGCAGTTGATATACTTAGTTCTGCATCTACTGAGATTCAAAACTGGGGTATTATTATCGCAGCTTTTGCTCTTGGTTTAGCTGCTGTTAACTTAATTCGTATTCACACGCGTCGCATTATGCTCCGTCGTGGTGAATGGTACAACTCAATTGCCTTGTTAGCTGCATTGTTTATCCAAACCGGTATTGGCCTTGTTCAGGGTTCTACTGGTGACGCATATAACTGGGGCTTTAACAACATCATGACACCGCTAGGTGCTACCATGTATGCCTTGTTAGCTCTATGGATTTCTTCCGCTGCTTATCGTGCATTTACAGCTCGTTCAATTGACTCAGCAATCCTGCTAGTTGCCGCTACTTGCGTTATGTTAGGTAACGCACCAATCGGCGAAGCAATCTGGTCTGGATTCCCTGATGTTAAAGCTTGGATTATGGATGTTCCAAATATGGCCGCTCAACGTGGTATCATAATTGGTGGCGGTATTGGTGCTATTGCTTTGGGTCTGCGTATTTTAATGGGTATTGAGCGCGGTCACCTTGGCGGCGGCGAAGAGTAGAAGGAGGCGTGACAAATGTTAAAAGCATTACAAAACGTTGATCGACGTATTATCTATTTGCTCGTACTAATTGCTCTAGCTTTCCCGTTATTAAACCCAATCGGATTGCCATTCTCAAATACGAAGTCGGCTATAGAGTTCTTTGATCTAGTTGATGCATTGCAACCTGGAGACGTAGTATGTCTGTCCTTTGACTACTCTCCATCAGGATCTGCTCAGTTGGATCCACAAGCGCGTATTGTTATGAAACATCTTTTCTCCAAACCTGGTGTTAAGATTGTCATCGTAGCATTCTGGGCTTCTGGTCCACTGTTTGCTGATAAGTTTCTTGCTGAGATGGAAGCCTCACCTGAAGGACTCTACGGTAAGGTTTATGGCGAAGATTATGTTACATTTGGTTATCTAGCTGGTGCTGAAACCGCTATCTCTGCGTTTGGTAAAGATATACATGCAGCGTATCCTTCGGATCGTAAAGGTAATGCTGTGGGTGACATCCCTATGATGACCGATATTAACACAGCAGCAGACTTAGACTTGCTGATTTCTTTAGGTACTGGTACTCCTGGTACTCCTGAGCATGTACGTCAAATTGTTACTGTTTATAAAGTTCCATTTGTAGTCGGTATGAACTCTGTATCTGTTGCTGGTAGTATCCCATATTATCAAGCTGGTCAAGTTAAAGGTTACTTGAATGGTTTGCGTGGTGCTGCAGAGTATGAAATGATGATGGGTCAACCTGGCTCTGCAACTGCATCTATGGACTCCTTATCATTCTCACACCTAACTGTTATTTTGTTTATCCTACTCGGGAACATTGCATACTTTGCAGATCCGAATAGGAAGAAGTAGGGGGGTATGAAATTATGATCGCAACATGGGTTGCCGCAATAGGTACGCTCGGATTAATGTCTTTCGCAATTAAAGAGAATCCTTTCTACCGATTAACTGAGCACGTATATGTTGGTATTGGTGCCGCACATTCTTTGATTATGGGTATAGAGAACTTGAAAAATAGTGCTTTTACTCCTATCGCTGATAATGGAGACTATATAAAAATTGTTCCAGTTGTTTTGGGAATCCTTTTATATGCTCGTTTTATCAAAGGTCAAATGTGGATTGCACGATATCCGATGGCTCTCTTAGTAGGTATTGGTGTTGGTTTAACAATCAAAGGTACCATTGGTGCCATGATTATTGACCAGATTAAAGCTTCAATGGTTCCACTTAATAGTATTGATAACATTGTTATTGTATTTGGTGGTCTTGCTACATTAATGTTCTTCTACTTCACACGTAAGAATACAAACCCTGTTTTCAACTTCTCTAGTCGAATTGGTCGTTACACAATGATGATCGCGTTTGGCGCTTTGTTTGGAAATGCTGTAATGGGTCGTATGAGTCTTATGATTGGTAGAGTACAATTCTTACTAGGCGATTGGCTAGGTCTTATTGG
>CAZVAO010000131.1:0-5132 GCA_964625175.1 uncultured Clostridiaceae bacterium | reverse complement strand
CGTGATCCACATGGAGCAGTAAATTTTGCAACGATTGGTCCGCAAGATATCCCCTCTGATTCTAATGAGCGTTCTGCAGCCGACTATATTATCGAAATGTTAGAAGAGCGCCAGGGGGCTCATCGTAAAAGCAGTGGGAAAAATAATGACAAAGCGGATTCGCGCAGTATTGAGGATTATATGGTTGCAGCTCGTGGCGAAGGTAGTAATTATATCCAGAGTGATCAGCTAACCGAAACCTTGGAAAAGCTTGTTCTCGAACAAAATCATCAGCTGTATCAAGATGTGCATATTTTAGACGTTTTCGAACTGGATGAATCCTATGTTGATTTTGAGATCATCAAGGATTTATTGATAGACTATTTGGTCTGTGATTCGGAAGAGATTCCCGTATTAATCATCATGTTGCGTGATTCTGAGACGGACTCAGCGAAAGAAAAAGCGCTGAGTGTTCTAATGAAAGAAAGCAATTTAGACTTGCTGAAGCTTGAATCTGCTGAGGTTTATTCAATTGGGGATTTGCGGATGAAAGTAAATGCAAGTTTAGTCTAAGAGACAAAATAGAGTAATAAATAAAGATCCAAGGCGTATTAAGAAATTTAAGCCTTGGATCTTTTTATGATTCTATGCAATTACTTAAACAGTGATAATTGTTGAATCGTATTGGGCTGAAGGCACTTAGGACTATTGTTACGCACGTTGTTCACAAACCTACTGACTTGAGTAATCGCCAATTTTGGGGCTTCTTGAGGTAGACGTGCCCTAGAGAGGTATTCATCAAGAACAGGCGATGTAGTAAGGATAACGGGCATGCGATGATGATAGCTGCGGGTTTGTTCGGATGCTGTTTGGGTTAGAATGACAAATCCGGTGTTTGGAACGTAGAGCCCAGCAAATAATACCCCCTTGCGGTCTGCAGGAGAAAAGTAATAAGGTTGACGTTGCCCATGCTCTGACCGCCACTCATAATATCCGCTAGCCGGTACCGCGCAACGTTGCCAGTTGAGTGGTATATGTTTGCTTTCACTGCGCTTATTGATTAGCAGATTCTGACGATAAGGGATGCCCCAGGGTAGCAGCCGAGAAACCCTTGCATCATCAAGAATCGGGAGCTGGTGTGAAGGGGCCGCATTATAGGTGGGGGATTGTTCATGGTCAACAACTGGGGTTAGGCCGAAAGAAGTATAAATTTCAATCAAATCATACTCTATTGCATATCTGCCACACATTTTATTCACCTACCAATTTAATTGTAAACCAAAATATGACGCCATCTGGTGTGTTTTCGGCGCCAAATAGACAATCGTGGCGCAAAAAGATCTGTTTAGCGATGGCTAATCCGAGCCCTGTTCCACCACTGGTGCCTTTGTCAATATCTGTTGTATAGAAACTATCCCAAATTAATGAGAGGTTTGATTCGGGGATATGAGAGCCACTGTTATAGATGCTGTATTTCACATCTAAGCCAACGCGGTCAGCCGTGATGCGAATGATACCACCCTCAGGCGTGTGGCGTAATGCGTTATTGAGTATGTTGCTAATTGCATGCTCAAGGCGTAAGCTATCACCTTGCACGAGGTAGGAAGTTTTACCCAGATTCGTCTCAATCCGCTGATCGGGCAAATTGTAGCTGGCGTGAAGTTTTTCGACAATGCCACAAATCAGCTCATTACAATTTAAAGTATGCATTTGAATCGTAAATTCGGGGGCCTCTAGGCGCGATAATTCCAGTAAATCGCGTACCATTTTACTGAGCTTAGCGATTTCACTGCGAATAATGCTATAGTAGTCAGCTAATTCTTGGTCATTCTCAACAACGCCATCTTGCAATGCTTCCGTATAACCATTAATGACTGCAAGGGGGGTTTGGAGCTCATGGGAGGCCCGCGCCACAAAGTTGCGTCTTTGTTGCTCTGTGGTTCTTTCTTTTCTTAGCTCCTGATGCAGACGATCAATCGTGGATTTAAGTCTTTCAGCCAAGTTGTTGAGGGTTGCCCCCAGTTGCCCAATCTCATCTTTTCTATTGGAAGTGTAGCGATTTGAAAAATTCAACTCGCCTAGTTCAGCTGCGATTTGATTCAACTCAAGTAATGGTTTAGAAATATGATGAGCGACAAGTATTGATGCAAATATTGCCGCAATAAAAGCGATGAGTAGCGTTAAATTGAGGATATTCCCAAAGATGAGTACGCTGTCATGGATAGTCGGAAGCGCCATCGAGATTAAAATATAATACGAAGGTGTACGCAATTTATAGTTTAGCCATTCGACCTGGCGCACCTCATCTGTATATCGGAAAGCGCCATCTGGGCTATTGCGTAATTTTGCTTTAAGTACATTAACATTAATTATGGGTGCTGGGAGAGATCCATTCTGTAAAGAGCCAGATAAATCATCTTTCAGAGGTAAACTACTGTAAGTGAGGTTTCCATCTAAATCATAGACCCGCACAACACCACCTACTCGTATAGCGTGGAAGTAAATATTATTTGAGATATCCACATGATCCGCTATCTTTTCAAGGCGTTCTGCAATGGCCTCGGCCCTGCGTTCCATATCTTTAACTTTAAGATGATAAAAAAAATCATCCCCAGTGAAATAAAAAACAACCCGAACTAAGATCATGACAATCACAAAGCTACTGATGACAATTAAGAATACCCTTTTAGGTAGAGATGTTTTAGTGCTCATTATGTTTTTCCAATCGATAACCAATGCCCCTTATCGTAGCTATGCTGAGATCGGTGTCCTCAAGCTTGCGACGAATTCGCTTAATCCGAGTGTCAACGGCCCGCTCATCGCCATTGTAATCATAACCCCAGATATGATCAACAATCTGCTTTCTTGAGAGGGTAATGTTCAGATTCAGAATCAGGTAATAAAGCATCTCCAATTCTCCAAGCGTGAAATCAACATGTTTCTGGTCAATAAGAACACTTTGGGAATTGATGTCAAATATAAAGTTGCCGAACTGGAATGTATCATTTTTCAGTAGCTTCTGCTGACGATGGAGGAGCGCTTTAATGCGTGCCATTAACTCGCGCATACTAAAAGGTTTGGTTATATAATCATCGGCACCTACTGAGAAGCCCTTCAGTTTGTCTTCTTCTTCGGAGCGCGCTGTCAGCATGACAATAGCGATATCACTATAGCTGCGAATTTGTCGTGCAATATCGTAACCATTCATATCTGGAAGCGTTAGATCTAAAATGATCAAATCAATCGGGTGATTGTCTAAGAGCATAATACCATCGCGTCCATTGCAAGCGGTAAAGACTTGGTAGTTGGCATGCTCAAGATACTTTTTAATAAGGCGTTGTAACTTAATTTCATCTTCGATTATTAGGATACGGATATTATGCATTTTTCCACCTCGTTCATTTAGGAACAGATCATAATTTGCTTCTTAGTCGTGTCCAGCATATCAGTAATAAGAGGATTAATCTATAATTGTTCTATTTCTTGGAGAGAAGTGCAATCCAGCTAACTTTACTTTATTATAAATCAAAAATATGGCAATAGTGTGGCAAAAATGTGTTTGTAAGATGGAAAAGAACGAGTTTAGCGGGTTTACTTGCGATATCAAGGCCAATAATGTATATTGGTCTAGTATAATTTATTTAGGGGTGATTCTATGAAACAGTCTATTGCATTAGTGACAGATAGCACAATTGATATGGGCCAAGCGCATACTTCTTATGATTTTGTGCGTATTGTTCCTCTGAATGTGACGTTCCCTGATGGGACAGTGATTCGTGATGGTGTCGATATGACGAATGAAGCTTTTTATGCAAAAATGGCAGAGGTTAATGAATTGCCAGTCACCTCGCAACCGTCTCCCCAGCAGTTTTTTGAGGTCTATGAAGAAGTCTTAGCTCAATATGACCATGTTATTTCACTTCATATTTCAGAAATGCTCAGTGGAACAATTAACTCGGCAAACTTGGCTTACAATATGCTAAACGAAGCGGATCAGCAGCGCTTACATATTATTGATAGCCGATCTGTTTCCGCTGCATTTGGAATGACCTATCTACTGGGTGCAGAGGCAATTGAAGCAGGTAAAAATTTGGATGAGGTTATTGAGATTATTGAGAATGATTTAGCAAAAAGAACGTGTTTATTCACCGTAAGAACTTTGGATAACTTACGCAAAGGCGGACGCATTAGTCATTTAAGTGCTTTGTTCGGGGGAATGCTACAGATCAAACCCATCCTAGAAGTGGGCTGTCACACTGAAGGCAAGTTAATATCAATTAATAAAGTGCGTGGACGCAAGAAAGCGATTTATGAGATTATTAGTGAGTCAAAAAAGCGTGCTTCTTCAATCAGTGAACAACGCATTTGCGTTCTGAATAGTATGATGGATAATCCTGAAGAATTAGATGCTTATATTGCAAGGGTTAAAGAAGAGCTCAACCCTCGTGAGATCATTATTACGGAAGTTGGCTCAACTGTAGGAACCCATACAGGGCTAGGGGCCTTCGCGATCGTTTTTTGTGAGGATTAAGGGGATGCGCTTTCGCGCTCACGCTTGTTCCTCTATCATTTGAATAGGTAAATTTGGGGTGCTCTCACAGGATTTTGTGAAGAGCACTTTTGTTTTATAATGAGAGATCTTAGGGATTTTCTTAACTTGCTATAGGGCCAAAAATGCGATATATTTGTCTTAGGGTAAACTGTATGAAGTGGAGGAATATTATGAAAGAATCTATTGCGTTAGTCGTTGATAGTACGATTGATTTAGGTAAACCTTACACTGAGTTTAGCTTTGTGCGTATTGTCCCATTAAATGTAACGTTTCCCGATGGTAGAGTCATTTATGATGATGGCACGATGGATATCCGCGACTTCTATGTGGAGATGGGGAAGTATCCAACACTACCATTAACGTCTCAGCCATCACCGCAACAATTTTTGGATACCTATCAAGAACTACTCCCTAATTATGAAGACATTATATCATTCCATGTTTCTAGTGTTTTAAGTGGAACCTACAATTCGGCTGTGTTAGCACGGCATATGTTGCCGGAAGAAGACCAAAAGCGTGTGCACATGGTGGATAGCAAGACCGTATCAACCTGTTTTGGGTTAAGTTATTTAGCGGCTGCAGATGCTATTGCAGCAAAGAA
>CAZVAO010000130.1:3469-5155 GCA_964625175.1 uncultured Clostridiaceae bacterium | reverse complement strand
ACACGACCAATCATCATACTCATACGACCAAGAATGGTGTTCCCAAATGTGGCACCAAATGCAATCATCATAACATAACGACCAATTTGTGCAGAGCCACTTAAGAGCTTGTACTGTTTTTTCGCCGTAAAGAAGAAGAACATAAGCGTTGTAATAGTACCGACTACCATAACAATGTTGTCAAATGAGTTTAAGGGAAGCATTGTAGCTTGAATCTGTTCTACTAACTGAGATCCTATGGTTCCTCGTAGAGTTAAACCAGTTCCGATACCGACTAATACAGACATGGGGTAGCGTGATACCCAAGAATAGCCTTTGAAGAATCTGGAATAAAGGAGTAAGCCAAGGAAAACAAAGATCAGCGGTATATAGGTTCCATCTTTAACAGGGGTAAAAACACTACTTTGAAGGTTCGCCCAAGCTAAGACAAAACCATGACCTGCGGCAACGCCAACAAAGATGTGCTCAAAAGCACGGTATAAAGGGTTTTCACCCCAAGCGAAAGACATGATTGCTAATGTACCGATTGCGGCAATCCAAGTTCCGAGTGTATCCATTTATTTAGCCCCCTCTTTTCTGGAGCCAGCCCAAGCGATATTACCAATGATGATAAATGCCAGCACTACTAAAGCGGTTGCAGAAACGGCATCCATACCTGCAGTAGCTGTGCCAGGGTAGCCTGCTAAAGCTTCATACTCAGCTGCTCCGTTTAATCCGTTAAGGATACCAACTAGCTGACCGGAGTTGTAATATGGCATCTGCGAAGAAACCGTTACACTGTTAATACCAATGCCCAGTTTTACACCATATGCTCCTTGAAGTTGGCGTACGTATTGACTAGGCTCACTTGCAGTGAAGATCATGGCAAAGTCAATGTCTGCAGCGCTTTTAATATCAGCCATCATGGGAAGATCACCAATGGGTGTACCATTAAAGTCGCTTGGATAAGCTTTCTGGAAACTATTAGCATAAGCAGCGATTGCAGTTTCTGTTCCAGCTAGGAATCCAAGATGAACATAGTCTTCACCGTAGACTTTGCCGTGTGTATCGCCCACTTCTTTCATGATTTGGGCATAGAACAAGGGTCCAGTGGAGGCAATCGCTGTAACGATAATCTTGCAATTTTTATCGTAAAACAATTGTTTGAACATAGCAATTGCTTGTGGGTGAATTTGAGGTGCAGCACCTGCAGAGTAGTCAACTGCAAGCATAACGACCGAACCATCAGGCAGATTTTCTACTTCGTCAAATATATCTTGAGTCATTTCATCGATGTTAAATGGGATCCCAATTGGATTCAACAAAGGGAAGATAATTGCTACTAGTACCAAAGCATAAATAACACGATTGTCAATTTTCTGTAATTTACTAAACAATTTTCATTCCTCCCCTCTACTGATCTGAGCTGCCAAGATAGCCGCGCTCAATACCAACCATAATCCGAATACCCATCGCTATAGCACCTATGGCTGCACCAATCATGATGCCACGCATGGCAGCAGCATTTGGTACGTTCATAATCCATTTACCTAAAGCAGGGAATTGGCTCCATATAATAACACCTACAGGCGCTTTACCAAGTAAGACGATAGTCGCACTGATTAAAAGAATACCTGCCTCAACGGATCGTGCAATAAATGCACGATAAGCGGCAGATGCAATCCAAAAAGCTAGACTAGCATACAT
>CAZVAO010000130.1:0-3369 GCA_964625175.1 uncultured Clostridiaceae bacterium | reverse complement strand
ATGGGAGTTGTTGATTTCATAAGATTTCCCCCTTTCTACTTGCTTAATAAGGTTGTCAGAGAATCGACCCCTACAGTTTCCATGAGAGTACCAACAAGAATCATAGCGACAGCGACGGCTTTGCCGATATCTTGACCAGCGATACTGCCTAGTTTTACAGGGTTTTTAGAGGCAATTGCACTAGCGGCAAAAAGCTCTTCACCAATTAAAACATAGTCACATGTAGCTACGAAGAAAGGAATCTGGGTTAGACGTGCAGTACCAGCAATTTGGATTGCACCAACCCGATTTCCGGTTTCAGCCATAACGAGTGATTCGGCCCAGAATGCACCGATCATGATATTGGCCGCAACTTTTTCACGGAACATGATACCTAAAGCACCTGCAGCGTATGCAAATTGAGTATCGGATAAGTAACGTACAGTATCAGGATTATAAAGCTCTGTAGCGCCTTCAGCTAAGTAGGCCTGACGAACCACTTCTTCGGCGAGTGGCAATATTTGCGGTTTGCAAATGGTTACGATTAAATTAGAGCCATATCGGGCAATCGTGCGGGCTACTACCCCGAGAATTTCGAGCCCAGCAAACATTTGGGCACCTTCAGCACTATTTAATGCACCAATACCCATGGTATAGTGAACAGGTCGTCCCATTTCAGTTGCACGGCCAACGCATTCTTCAATAGCGTTTAAGCCAGGAATACTTCGGATATTGGGAACCCATCCATCGCTTCCTTTTTTAAGATACCAAGCAATAATTGCAGTTACAAGAATCAACATGAAGAATGTGAATACTCTTCCTTCAGAAATCAAAAGCGTGTCACCTCCTATAATAATACGGAATGAATCTTTTAGCAGTTACATTACTAACTTTAAGGATGACCACCCCGCTGTTTCTCCTAACAGGAGCGGTAGTCTTTAAAGTGATGATGCAAACCTCCTCTCATAATTTTGTTCAAAAATTGACAGCGTATATATAAGAATTAACGCTGTAATTTGACATAATGCTAGGTGCCAATCACAGGTGTTTGATGTCTACATATAAAATTATGAATATGTTCAGTCAACAATACAACTAGATAATACCATTATCATAACAAAAAATCAACGCTATTGACTCAAAGAAAATAGGTATACAATATACAGAATATAGTCATAAGAGATGGTTTGTGGTACACTAGTCGCATTAGTTATGGGGGTTTTGGGTATGGAAGAGATGCAAAATAAACAGAAACAATTTTTAAAAACACCTTTTTTTTATGGCTGGGTGATGGTTTTTGTGGCCGGAGCAATCAGTTTCTTCTCTGGACCAGGACAGACATTCTCCGTTTCGATGTTTATCAATTCCTATATTGAGGAGTTTGGTTGGAGTCGTTCACTTGTTTCGAGCATGTATTCCCTTGGTACATTAGCGGCGGGTTTAACTATGTGGAAGGTGGGCAGTTGGCTGGATCAAAAAGGTCACCGCTTTATGACAATTGCCTTGGTTTTACTGTTTGGCCTAGCGGCTATGTATATGAGTGTGGTATCAAGCCCCATCATGTTAGTAATTGGATTCTTTATGATTCGGCTTGTGGGTTCAGGCTCAATGAGTTTAAGTTCTTCCACGATTGCACCCCAATGGTTTGTGAGGAAAAGAGCCACTGCTGTCAGCTTGGTTTCGCTCGGCGGTGTACTCAGCGCCGCTTTGATTCCTGTTTTTAATGCATCCTTAATAAATCAACTGGGATGGCGGACATCATGGCGTATTTGGGCAATCATTTTATGGGGAATTATGTTGCCGATTGCCTATTTCTTAATAATTGACAAGCCGGAGCGAATAGGCAAAAAACCAGATGGTGATTTAGACCCAGGTGATCACAGCCAACAAGTATTAGCGATCGCTATTGACGAGGAAGAACCTTCTTTCACACTGAAGCAGGCTATGAAAACCACGACATTTTGGTTAGTTATGTTTGTGATGATGATTCCCTCAGCGATTGGAACTGGCTTAACATTCCATCAAGTATCCATCATGGGTGGGGTTGGTTTGGGTATTGAACAAGCCGCTTTGGCTTTAAGCATTATGGCGGTGATTCGTTTTCCTGTTGTTCTGATCTGTGGGCAAATGGTAGATCGACTTAAATTTAAACTGCATCATTATTTGGTTATGGCCATGGGGATCTTATTATTAGCTATAATTGTACTATTTAACACAAGCACCTATCCAGCAGCACTGACCTACAGTATTCTACGAGGGAGTATGATGGGTTTGAATGCGGTAATCGGTGGGGTTATTTGGCCGACTTATTTCGGGCGGGAGCATCTCGGAAGCATTCGAGGATCCGTCATGATGATCTCTGTTATGGCATCGGCCTTTGGCCCAATGCCGTTTGGCCTGTGCTTTGATCTATTCGGTGGATATCGTGAAGTCATGATTGGCTCAATGGTGATTGTCGGTCTAGGAATGGTGGCGGCTGCTTTGGCGAAACAGCCGAGTCGGCCCGTAAGTTCATAGAAACGCAAGTATAATCAATGAAGAATCCTCCACCAGAGCCCCGTTAGTGGCTGTTTGCTGGTGGAGGATTATTTTTTAAATACTGTTTTGCAGTGAATGGGGTTTAATCGATTGCTAGATGAGAACAGATTAAATTCACGACTTCCTCAGGGGTGCAATCTGTCGTATCAATCTTGATGGTTTGCTGATCTAGATACTGGTCGAGTCTTGTGAGTGACTTAGTTATGACATCGGTGGTTCGGTGATCATTGACCATGCGTTTCTCTAGTGCGTCTGGGTTGCAGGTTAGGGTAAAACGCTTAATGTGGCATTGATCTAAATCCAGTCTTTGTGCAAGTCCCTGCCAGATACGTTCCTCATGAAGAATCCATGAAAAGATAATCCAATCAAATTGAGGATTGTTTAAAAAACTGTTTAATAGATGAACAATATTATCTTCAACCATTGTTTTATTTAAGTCATTTGCATGCCATGGGTTCATAAACCAGCACCAATCACCATCTAGGAATATTGATGGCATTAATCGCTGCTGGAGTAGCATGGACACTGTGGTTTTCCCTACACCCATCGTACCATTAATAACAAGTAAGGTCTTCATACAACTACCCTCTAGAAAATATTCGGTGCTGAGGCACAGTCAAGTTCCATGAAATTCGCACTGCCGCTGTTTTTTAAACCGACGGATTCATATAATCTAATGGCAGCACGATTGTCAGGCTCAACATAAAGTCGGAGTCGCCACAGTGCTTTTTGGGAGGTAAGATCGATGACTTTAAGAAGGAGCTGTTTGGCGAAGCCTCGTTGTCGATATTCTGGGGCTACCCAAAGCTCATCGATAAACATTGTGCCAACGCGGTAATCTGGTTTTGGAAT
>CAZVAO010000129.1:0-5181 GCA_964625175.1 uncultured Clostridiaceae bacterium | reverse complement strand
CCTGCTGGTACATTCGTGGTTAAGGACAAGCAGATTGAGGTCATTGAGGGGATTACTGGGCATATGCAACCCCATTATGGGAGTTTGCTGATGATGGCGAAGATGCCTAAAATTGGTTTGTATAAATCCTATGTTCCGGGTGCTGATGAAGGGTGGACACGTTTCATTCTTGAAAATTATCAATTTAATTTTGAGAATTTCAATAATCATCAAATTACTAAAGAGCACTTGGCACAATATGATGCAATTATACTTCCCCAAAATCGCATGCCATATATGGAAACGGGTTTACCTGGGGTGTACCCACCAGAGAATCAAGGTGGCTTAGGTGATAATGAAATGGCCGTTTTGCTGGACTACGCCAAGAATGGTGGCACAATTTTAGCCTTTGATAATGTGTGTGAACTCGCAATTGATAAGTTCTATTTGCCTGTGCGTAACGTGGTTAAGGGATTGCCTGGTGAAGACTTCTTTATCCCAGGATCATTCCTGCGCACTGTACTAGACACCAATCATCCATTAGCTTGGGGTATGGAGAGAGAAACATCCATTCTCTTCCTACGTAGCCCTGCCTTTGAAGTGAAAGGACCAGAAGCAACGGTTGTGGGTCGCTATCCCGGTCAATCTGCTTTATTAAGTGGTTGGGTACTTGGCGAGCAGCACCTGCACCTTCGTGGGAATCTTGTGGATGTCAAAGTAGGCAAAGGGAACGTCGTGCTTTATGGTATGCGTCCACAATTCAGAGCCCAAGCTCGTGGTACCTACAAACTTGTATTCAACGCTTTGAATAACGCTGTTTTGAAATAAGCGTGCCGCATAATAATATAATCATGAGGCAGAGAAATCATTCTCTGCCCCATTTTTAAACCTAGTCCATACTATAAAAACCACAAATCTAGCGAAAATACTGGGTATTAGGTGATTGTCAATCCCAGCAAAATGTATTAGTGAGAATAGCAAGTCTGAAACACCAGGGACGGTTCTTTTTGATTCGCTTTTGCAACAGCAGAACCGTCCCCGGTGTTTCAAAATAGTTTCAAGTGATTTTCAGCTGCTGATATCGCTAAGCGCCGCAAAATGACAGGTAGGTAGATTGTGCTTAAATGATTAGTACTATTTTGGATAATTATTGATTTTGCAGGAAATATCGGCTGGTGAAGCGAAATAAACAGTGAGTAAATTGCGACATTTAATGCCGCTCTAAAATGGAGGGATAAAATTGTCACGAACCATTACCAGTCCACTGGACTTTTTTGGGCATCAGCTCGGTGCTGATCGAAAAATTGCCAGATGGGATAAGATTGTCGAGTATTTTTACCTTTTAGAAAGCGAAAGCGATCGCTTGAAAGTCCTCAATATGGGGCCGTCGACTGAGGGTCAACCCTTCTTAGCGGTTATTATTTCTGCTCCGGAAAACCTGGCCCAACTCGATTATTACAAAGCAATCAATCAACAGATTACCGACCCAGGTGATCTCACAGAAGACGAAGTCAAAGAACTTGTGGCCAAAGGAAAAGCAATTGTTGTGCAAAGTATGAGCTTGCATGCCTCAGAAATTGGGGGAACGCAAATGGCCCCTGAGATGGCCTTTGAGATGCTTATTTCTAATGATTCAGATAATTTACGCATCCTAGAAAATGTGATTTACGTGATGGTACCTTGTTTTAACCCTGATGGGCAATTAATGGTTGCGGATTGGTACGAATCGACTCTGGGTACCGAATATGAAGGGTGCAGCATGCCTTGGCTCTATCATAAGTACTCTGGACACGACAACAATCGTGATGCTTTTGCCCTTAATTTAGTCGAATCACAATATATGGCGGAACTCTTGTTTAAAGAATTTAACCCACATGTTTATCAGGACCATCATCACATGGGAAGCTATGGAGCACGCTATTATGTAGCACCTTATCGCGATCCCGTGCGGCCCTATGCAGACCCATTGATTTGGCGTGAGGTTGCCTGGTATGGTGCACATATGGCCTACAAACTTGAAGAAAACGGTAAACCTGGGGTCCTAAGTGGTGCACAATTCCCAGCTTGGGGTCATCTTGGTTACCACCGTCTTACGTTGCATCATAATATTGCGGGTATGCTTACTGAGTCGGCTAGTGCTAATTTGGCTTCACCCAAGTATATCGAACCGAGTCAATTAACTGGAAGTGGTGAGAAGAGTTTTCCTGCCTACCAAGCTCAAACGAATTTTCCGAATCCTTGGCCTGGTGGCTGGTGGCGGCTTAGAGATATCGTGGAGCAGCAAAAGATCTCAGCTGTTGCCGCCAATGATCTTGCCGCACGCAATCGCGAAACCGTTCTTTGGAATGCTTACCAAAAGGCAGTACGCCAAACTGCTCGTGGGGCACAGGATGAAGAATACGCTTATGTGATTCCTGCTCAGCAGCATGATCCGCTAACGGTACGTAAACTCATTCAACTGTTACTCAACCAAGGCGTCAAAGTACTACAAGCAACAGCTCCTTTTAATGTTGGTTCCGTATGTTACGCTGAAGGGTGCTATTTAGTAAAATTGGCTCAACCCAAAATGGGAGTGATTAAAAATTTACTGAGCCGCACGCTTTACCCCAAAACCTGGTTCACCACAAGTTTCGACGGGGCCTCCATGCCCTATGACACCGCCACGGATACCGTGCATGAGTTTATGGGTGTGGATGCTATCCCAACTGGACAAGCATTCGAAGGTTGTTTTAAACAAGTTATTGAATTAGCAGCGTTAACACCTCTTATAGATGATGCACAAGCCTATCTACTAGATACGCGTCTCAATGACACTTATCAGGCTGTAAATCGCCTTATGGATCAGGGCATTTCAATTCAGCGCACCGTCAAACCACTAGTAATTGACAAAGAATTGTATCCAGCAGGCATGTTTGTCACATATGCACCTCAGCCAATCGCCCAGGAAGTGGCTACTGAAACTGGAGTGGTCTTTATTGCAATCACCACAGAGGATCTTTTAGAAATCGAGTTAATTGATGTTAAGAAACAACGAATTGGTCTATTTCAGCGTTATTGGGGCGGTAATACAGATGAGGGCTGGACGCGCTTAGTGCTCGATAACTTCGGATTCAAATATATGACAATTATGGATGCGGATATTAAAGCAGGCGACCTCTATAATCACATTGATGTGTTGATTATCCCGAGTGATGAGGAGGCCATACTTGTAGATGTGTTCAAAGCAAATAGTGGCAGAGCGAAAACGCTGCAACAATGGTTTGGTGATACAGTATTAGAGCAATATCAATCAGGTCTTGGAGAAGAGGGTTTGGAACAGATTCGCCAATTCGTGAAAGCAGGGGGAACCTTGCTAGCCATGAATAAGTCGGTAGATATAGCTATTAAAATGTTCAAATTGAACGTTACAAATATAATAGCTGGGAAAAGTAATAAGGTTTATCAGACGCACGGGTCAACTCTGAGAGCGTGCCTTGATAACACCTATCCGCTTGCTTATGGGATGCCTGAGAAGGCGCTCATATTTAACTGGGATAGCCCTGTGCTTAAAGTGGACGATCGTCTCCATGCTGAAAAGTATGAAATCTTCATGCGTTATGCAGAGAAAGAAGTGCTAGTTAGTGGGGAGTTATATGGTGAGGAACTCATTGCCGGTCAGGCAGCGGGAATTGCAGTTCAACATGGTGCGGGTTGTATCGTGCTATTGGCAATCCCACCGCAGTTCCGCGCCCAGACCCATGGCACATTTAAACTTCTATTTAACAATTTATACTAAAACGATTCACTAATGAAAAGAGGCTGGATCAGCAGAGATAAAGTGCTGATGAACAGCCTCTTTTTGATAGTTACAAAGGCTAATAGTTTAAAGGGTTAAAAGGTGGAATGTTGGAAAGAGGGAAATAGAACACAGAAGCCCGGCTCCCAATCATAGTCAAACAATGGTTGAGCAGTTGTATGCCGCTTCGCGGCCCCTAACCTCTAACTGCTAAAGGCTAGCACCTAATCTCTGAAAGTTGCACGTCGCTTCGCTCCTCAAGGCTGCGTGCAAGGCAGGTTGATTAGCGAGTAAGGGATTACTGAACTCACGCACTATGTTGACAACCATCCATTCATAGCAATAGCGCGTTAAGACAGCAGTAATCCTGATCTTACTCGTGTGCGATGACCATTGGGGACTGTCCCCAATGGTCAATTTCTGACCAAAAGGGACAGTCCCCAATGGTCATCAGAATAGTGCATGCACGATATCTGGAATTAGCATATGTTTGTTTAACCGCTCCAAACTACGCTACGCAATACTGCTTCCCTTTGTGCCCTTGGTGGTTAAAGCCTTCTAGTAGCCAGCTGGTTTACAGACGAGTCGAGTAATAGCCAAGCGTTGGTTGAATAGCCGCTTCGCGGCTGTTAATGCGCTACGCGCGTTGAACGTGGTTAAACAATCGTATAAGGAGGCCTGCTTTGCGTGTCCTGTGTTGTTAATTTAGTGGACGGTAGTCGGGGTAAAGTTGGAATATTGGAAGGTTATTAATCCAGCTCCATCCTGTCATTCCGAGGAGCGTTTAAGCGATGTCGAAATCTACTATAGACTCTCCGTTATGCTTATCTCGTCCAGCAAGCTACTAAAAAGCACCTAACTATTTAACCATCGTTTAACAACTGTTTAACCATCGCTCAACTATTGTTCAACCAAAGTTGGTCAGGAGTCAGGGTAAAGTTGAATGTTGGAAGGGGAAGGGTGGTGAAAGCTGGCCCTGTAGCAGAGCAATTATGTCGCTTCGCTTCTCAATACTGCGTGCAGGGCTGGCCCTGTAGCAGAGCTCTTACGTCGCTACGCTCCTCAAGACTGCATGCAGAGCCGACGCCTATGAAGCTGCTTCGCGATGAACTTTTTTAGTGAGTCAAAGTTTCGTTTGAAATGTATATGCTCTTTTAGGTTGCTCGTAAGCGATTACGGAACTCCTCGCACAGTTAATTGCCGCACCCTATAATAGTTGCAGTGCTCGTCAAACAGACGTAATCGTGACCTTACTCGTTTGCTGGTCGGATGAATACATAGTCAAACGACAACTTTACCCACGGGGTCTGATTGAAAAGCATGTATGCTTAGTGTAAAAAATCAAAATGTGTAAAGGATGTATTGACACAAATCTGTAAAGGATGTTTTGGTTGGTCCCAGCTAACAGCTAACAGCTAACAGCTAAC
>CAZVAO010000128.1:0-5258 GCA_964625175.1 uncultured Clostridiaceae bacterium | reverse complement strand
ATAATATTACGCATACCATCACTCTCCAGCTGGAAAACTCCGCTGGTTTCACCCTCACCTAACATCTCAAATGTTTTGGCATCATCGAGGGCAATCTTATCAATGTCAATTTTAACCTGTAAGTCGCTTTCAATATTGTCCATTGTATCCTGGATAATGGTCAGTGTGCGCAATCCCAGAAAATCGACCTTTAAGATCCCTAATCCCTCAACTGGGTTCTTAGAAAGCTGGGTTGCAATAACCCCCTTTTTAGCCATGATCGGCATGTAGTCCGATAAGCTCGTTGGGGCAATCACCATGGCTGCTGCATGAACCGAAGAGTGACGCGCTAAGCCTTCAATCTTTTGTGCTAAAGAATAGACACGCTGAACCGTCGGATTTTCATCGTACAATTTACGTAGATCGCTACTCTCCTCTAAAGCTGTTTTTAGCGTAATTCCTGGATTATCTGGAATCGCATCTGAAATCAAATTCCCGATGCGTAAATTCGTCTTACCATCATCTTTAGGCAATAAATAACGCGCGACATCTTTAACAGACCCCTTAGCACCAAAAGTACCAAAAGTAGCAATCTGGGCAACACGATCTTCCCCATATTTCTGTTTGACATAGGCCATAACTTCATCGCGGCGGGTATCAAGAAAGTCAACATCAAAATCAGGTGGGTCCTTGCGATCAAAATCCAAAAAACGTTCGAAAAGTGTGCCGTATTTCAAGGGATCAATATCCGTAATCCCTACAGCATAGGCGATAATGGAACCAGCACCTGATCCCCGACCAGGGCCAACACGTATTCCGTTTTCTTTCGACCATTTAATGAAATCCCAGACAATTAAATAATACCCAGAGAAGTTTTTTCCCTCGATAACATTAAGCTCCATAGCGACGCGCTCACGCACTGTTGGCGTAATCTCCTGATAGCGCTTATGCAAACCCTCTTCCACTAAGTGACGCAAATAATGCTTTTCATCATAACCCTCTGGACAGGGGTAAGGTGGGATTTTGTAATGTCCAAACTCTAATTCAACATGACAGCGTTCTGCGATTTTACCGGTATTCGAAAGCGCCTCTGGCCATTCTGAAAATAAGGCCACCATATCATCGTGGTCCTTTAGCCAAAATTCTTGTGAAGGGAATTTCATCCGTCCTCTGGGATTATTTTCATCACGACCAGGTTCGAATATACTGCGCTTCGTTTGTATACAGAGTAATAGATCGTGCATTTCTGCGTCTTCTTTTTCGATGTAATGCACATCATTTGTTGCAACTAATGGAATCCCAGTTGCTCGGCTGATTTTGGCTAATCCTTTATTGACGATCTTTTGAGCAGGAATTCCATGCTCTTGCAGTTCCAAATAATAATTTTGGGCACCATAAATGGATTGATACCACTGCGCCCGCTCAACGGCTTTCTCGTATTGCCCAGCCATAATATGCCTGGGAATTTCTCCACCTAGACAGGCACTGAGCGCGATTAACCCTTCGTTATATTGCACGATTAATTCATCATCAATGCGTGGTTTATAATAGAAACCCTCTGTAAATGCCAATGAGCTTAGTTTTAGCAAATTGTGATAACCTGTCATATTCTCTGCCAAAAGCACTAAATGCGCAGGGCCACCATAGGTATCTCCAGAGTCACTTTTCTCTGTTTTACGATCAAACCGTGAACCACTTGCAACATAGAATTCACAGCCGATGATCGGCTTAATCCCAGCCTTCAAGCATTCTTGGTAAAACTCAACATAGCCATGCATATTCCCATGATCCGTAATAGCAATCGCTGGCATACCCAAATCTTTGGCCTTCTGTACCAGAGATTTGATGCCGCATGCCCCGTCTAATAGACTATATTCGCTATGAACGTGCAGATGTACAAACATAATCTTCACTCCAATTTCTCTTTATGCTGCTTGTCTTTTCTCCCCATCCACCTGAAGTGTGCGGGCTTGCATTAAGGATAATAAACTAATAAAGGCACCTAGCAAGAAGGCAGAAGCAGGACTAACTCGCTTGAATAGGAATCCCCCCAGCAACGGAACCAAAACTCCTGTAATATGGTTAATCGTACTACCCATAGCTAAACTCGATTTAAGATCACCATCGTCTGCAATCTTACTTAAATAGGTCGTGATACCGACATCAAAACCAATACATACTTGATCAATAATATAGACAGCGAATAGTACATACACATTTCGAACAAAAGCATAAATCACAAAAAGCACCGTAATAATCATATAATTGATTACTAAGCCATTGCGTTCACCGATACGGTCAACAAATTGACCGAGAAGTGGTTTGGTGAAGATTGAGAGAATGGTACTGGCTAGCGTCAACGTTAAAATTTGCTCTGCAGGCACATTACAAATACGCAACATCAAATACAGTGCAAAGGTCTGAGTAATATGACGTCTACTACCAGATAACAAGGTAATTAAATAATAGGACATGTATTTAAAGCGAAAAACAAAGCCTGTTTTCAGATTGACCTTCTTTTTCTCACGTTTCTCATCATCGCGACTACGCATGACATAAAGTAGCAAGCTAATACTGGCGATAGCAGCTGCAATTAAAAACATAGAACGATAGCCGAGTGTCGGTGCGAAAATGCGGGCCACAATAATGGCTAATACGGTTGCAATGGAAGCAACAGCGTTCACCTGACCTAACCGCAGTGCCCGTTTATCCTTCTCTGCGACACCAAGCACTAAGGCGTTTTGGACAGGGAAGTACAGGTGAAACCCCGTGCTATAAATTAATGTTGCAACTATAAGACCATTGAATCCAGTTACGCCTGCCATAACAATGAGACCAACGATCGAAAGCCCCACACAGAATGCGGCCATAATCGACTCCGTAAAGAAGAGTGTAATCAGCATCAATATCACTGTAAATAACCCCGGGATTTCACGGATGCTCGCAATAATCCCGATCTGCTCGCCATCTAAGGCTAACATGCCCTCAGCTACTGGACCCTCCATAAAAATATTGATGACATTCCGTTGTAGTCCGATGCCAAACTGGATAAAAAACGCTGCTAAGAGGATAATCGCAAATGCTTTGGGGATACTCGCTTTAAACTTATTAACCATTTCTCAATAATACCTTTCTAATCACTTCTCTAAATTTTATTTTACATCAGACCTGCCTATGCTATTCTCCATCTTTCTCAATAGGCAATAGCATTATTCATCTTGCACAAAGAAACGCATTACACAGAGAGCGGACTTTCTCAGCGAGCCTATCCATTCGATTGAGTTGTTGACCAGACTATTCACCTCAAGTTACTGTAATCACGATCTGAGTAGTTAGAATGCAAATCTTACTATAATTCTTACGATATTACCTGCTATACATACCGAGCACTTAGAATTTCAAAAATGGAGTAAGCTCAAGGCACGAGTATGTTTGGGTCATGATGCAATACATCTGGTATTGCGAATAAGCACACATTCGAGTCACACAGAGATTAGCCATTTATGGAATTCTAATCGTACGCTTTGGGTTGGTGAAATCTGAGCAACAAAGAGAGCGGACTTTCTCAGCAATCTCCTATTTGCCGTCTTTTTCGTAGGGTACCCCACTAGCAGCCGGTGCGCGCGACTTCCTAACGAAACCAGCCAGCGCCAAAATTGTTAGGACATATGGCAGTGTTGCCAGAAGTTGCGGCTTAACATTAATCCCAATGACTTGGGCAACCAATTGAAGACCCGAAGTAAAGCCAAAAAGCAAACAAGCAAGCATGGTACCAACAGGCTTCCAATTCCCGAAAATCATAGCGGCTAAAGCGATAAAACCGCGACCAGCAACCATTCCTTCGAGGAAAAGATTACCTTCTCCAATCGTTAAAATCGATCCAGCTAACCCCCCTAAGATACCACTCATAATCACACCAAAATAGCGTATTTTGTAGACGTCTACTCCCAAAGTATCTGCGGCACGAGGGTGTTCACCTACAGCGCGTATACGTAAGCCTAACTTGGTCTTGTAAAGAATAAACCAAGTGACCGGCACCATCAGAAAAGCCACATAGACCCCTGGTGTATGTCCCCCAATGATCGGTCCAATAAATGGAATCGGTTCGAGGAAACTAAACCAGCGTGGCAATTGCCAAGCTAAATCTATTTGAGGCGACTGTCCACCGTGTCCATACAAAACATTAAGCATAAAAGCGGTAAAACCAGCCGCTAGAATGTTAATCGCCACACCACTAACCACTTGATTCGCTCTGAATTTGATTGATACGACTGCATGAAGTGCAGAAACAAGCGCACCAGACAGAACGGCAGCCAAAACGCCGAGCCAAGGATTATGGGTTGCATAGGTCACAGTCAAGGCAAAAAAAGCACCAATGACCATGATTCCCTCTAAAGCGATATTGACTACGCCTGAACGCTCCGAGAAGATAGCGCCTAAAGCGGTTAGCAGCAAGGGCGCTGTTAATCGAAGGGTCATGGCAAGCAATGAGATTACTGCCACTTTATTCATGGCTCACAGCCCCCTTCTTCTTTTTGCGACGCTTGAAGAGCCACTTAACAATCTGGTCAGCTGCTACAAAGAAGATAATTGACGCCTGAACAATCGCCACCACTTCCTTAGCAATGCCTGCTTGAGCCTGCATAACAGGGGCCCCTCGTTTCATAAACCCAAATAAGAAGGCAGATAAAACAACCCCTGCTGGATGATTCTGGCCAATTAGCGAGACAGCAATACCATCGAACCCTAAGTTGGGGAAAGCACTCAATTGTGGGGCCCGTCGTTGAATGCCCATCATATAGACACCCCCACCCAAGCCAGCCAACATACCGCTGATTAACATGGCAATAATAAATTTCTTAGCGACATTAATGCCAGCATAACGTGCTGCTTCGGAAGATAGTCCTACTGCTCGCACTTCGAATCCCGTTTTTGTCTTCCAAAGAATAATGTAGACGGCAATAACCGCTAGGACTGCCACTAGAATCCCCCAATTCGCTCTTGACGGGGCAAAGAGTGCAATCTTAGGCAAACGAGCGGCGGGGTTGATTGCATACGAACCCTGATAGTTAAATGCTTTAAAAAAGTCCGCATCCCCCACCAAAAGATTATAGCCATAAAGCGCAATATAGTTAAGCATAATAGTAGTGATGACCTCATGCATCCCGCGTTTTGCTTTCAGCCAGCCAGCGATTGCGCCCCAAAGCCCACCTGCCACAGCTGCGGCTATAATTGCCAATGTCATTTGCAGAAAAGCAGGGATATTATTAAAGGTAAAG
>CAZVAO010000127.1:0-5530 GCA_964625175.1 uncultured Clostridiaceae bacterium | reverse complement strand
CGAGCATCCTAATTCAGCATATACATCTCAAACGAAACTTTGACCCACTAAAAAAACTTCAACTCAAACTTTAGCCTATTAAAAAAGTTCATTCTCCACAACCAGCTATTTTACTATTCTCGAAAAGCCAAATATAAAAAAAATATCCCCGTGGGTAAAGTTATCGGTTGACTATGTATTCATTCAACCAGCTAACGAGTAAGATCACGATTCCGTCTGTTTGACGAGCACTCTATGGATAAAGGAGGCTCAATAATATTGTGCGAGGAGTTTCGGAATCGCTTACGAGCATCCTAATTCAGCATATACATCTCAAACGAAACTTTGACCCACTAAAAAAACTTCAACTCAAACATTAGCCTATTAAAAAAAGGACATGTCAAACGAAACTTTGACCCACTAAAAAGGATCATCTCAAACGAAACTTAAACCCATTAAAAAGTGTTTAAACGTCACCTAAACACACAGAAAAATCTAATTATTAAGTCAAATAAAAAAAATCCACCACCAAAAGGCAATGGATTCTAATTATTAAGCGAATCGTGATTTATTTAATTAAACCCATCTCGCGACCAACCTTAGCGAACTTCTCAATGGCAAAATCAAGGTCTGCGATCGTATGAGCTGCAGAAATCATCACACGAATACGAGCTTTACCACGTGGAACCGTTGGGAAACCTATTGATGTGCCGAAAACACCTTCAGCAAATAATTTCTTACTCATCTCACTGGCAACACTCGCCTCACCGATCATAATTGGTGTAATTGGAGTTTCGGAATGTCCTGTATCGAATCCCAAATCATTCATTTTTGCTTTGAAGTATTCGCCGTTGCTCCATAGTTTGGTAACTAATTCATCACTGGCCATAAGAATCTCAAAGGATTTGATGGTTGCAGCGACATCAGGTGGTGTAGCCGCTGAAGAAAATAGGAAGGGACGTCCGCGCTGTTTAAGGTAGTCAATCAGTTCTTTGCTACCCGCAACACAACCACCGACCGTACCAATTGCTTTCGAGAAAGTACCGACTTCTACATCGACCCGACCATGGAGGTTAAAGTGATCCACAATACCGCGGCCACCTTTGCCAAGGACACCTTCGCCATGAGCATCATCAACCATGACAGCTGCATCGTACTTCTCAGCCAATTCAACTATAGCGGGCAGACGAGCAACATCCCCATCCATAGAGAATACCCCATCCGTGATAATGATTGTGCGTCCTGGTCGCTCTTCCTGCAAACAACGCTCAAGATCAGCCATATCATTGTGTTTATAAATCTTCTTATTCTGACAACCCGACAAACGAACCCCATCAATAATGCTGGCGTGATTCAATTCATCACTAATAATGGTATCATTTTTTCCGGCTAAAAGCGGAATTACAGCCGTATTGGCCTGAAAACCAGATTGTAGTGTTAAAACGGCTTCTGCATTCTTAAATTTAGCAATTAATGCTTCCAACTGACCATGGAGGTCCATGGTGCCAGCGATTGTGCGCACTGCACCAGGTCCAACGCCAAACTCGTCAATTGCCTTCTTAGCCGCCTCACGCATTTCAGCATTATTCGCCAGACCAAGGTAATTATTTGAGCACATGTTCAATACTTTTTGTCCATCGATCTCTAACCAAGCACCCTGCGGACTGCCTAGACTGCGGATGTTACTGTTATAAAGTCCCTGCTCTTTTAAACCATTAAGCGTTTCAGTAAAGTAGCTTTGATATGTTTTATTCATGGTTACTCCTTTGTTAATATTTATAGCAGTGAAAATTTAGTTTCACTGCAACACCCATTATAACAGTAAATCTTTTTCAATCAAGAGTTTCGCAATTTGTAGGGCATTTGTAGCGGCTCCTTTACGCAACTGGTTCCCCACAATCCAGAGGTTCACGCCATAGTCAACCGTATGATCCTCACGGATACGTCCTACGTAAACCGTGTCCGAATTATAGTAATCTAAAGGCATCGGGTATATTTGGTTTTCAGGATCATCTTGCACAACAATACCCGGGGCTCGGCTCAATACTTCAATTACAGCTGCACGTGTGACGGGCTGATCAAATTCAATATTGACCGACTCAGAATGGCACCAAAAAACGGGCACCCTGACACAAGTCCCTGTAATTCCAATACTTTCATCTGCCAAAATCTTATGTGTTTCTTTTACCATTTTCCATTCTTCTTTGGTGTAATAGTCCTCTGCAAACACATCGACCTGGGGCAAAACATTAAAGGCCATCTGATAGTGTTGATCTGAAGATGCTACTGGCAAAACTTCGGCTGCAGGCATCTGGCCCTCAAAATACCCCCTAGTTTGTCGCTCTAATTCAGACACCGCACGGTTACCCGCTCCAGATACGGCTTGGTAGGTTGAGTAAATAATCCGTTTGATCCGGCCAAGAGACAATAGCGGTTTAAGCGCCATTAACATAATTATGGTAGAACAATTAGGGTTGGCAATAATACCCCGATGGGCAGTCAGTGCTTCAGGATTCACTTCTGGGATCACTAAGGGGACCCCCTCGGCTAAACGAAACGCAGAGCTATTATCGATTACAACTGCACCCGCAGCTACAGCATCATCGGCATAATCCCTGCTCACATCACCACTGGCACAGAAAAATGCGATATCAATGCCTTGAAAACTATTCGCTGTTGTTTCCTCAATTGTCAAGCTCTTACCCATGAAATCGACCTGTCTTCCGACCGATCGCTTGGAGGCCAAGAGTGATAATTCACCAATGGTTATATTTGATTTAGCTAATAAATTGATGAGCGTTCTACCGACTGCGCCAGTAGCGCCGACAATCGCTATGTTTAATTCTTTCATTATTGATGCTCCATTCTTTTCGCGTTCAAATGATTCGAAATAACGCTTTATTATAAAAAGACTCTACTTGTTGCGGCGTTCAAAGTGGCTAGCGACTTGGTCTAACATATCACGAATTGGCAGATTGTAAGGACAGCGCGTTTCACAAATCCCGCATTTTACACAATCGTGTGCCGTCTTTTGCTGACTCCAATACCTTTCTGTTGCCCAATCTTGGAGATTATAGCGGCTGTAATAGCCATCAAATATAAACATAGTTGGAATATTGATCCCCTCAGGACACGGACTACAGTATTCACAGCGACGGCAAAAGGTTGTTCCTAGCTCTGAAGCAATTCTCGATAATTCAGTTCGCTCATCAGGATTCAATGGTTCGAAATGATTCCCGACCGCTGCATTCTCTATGACCTCTTCTACTTTTTGCATCCCTGGAATGATAACAGTGACTGGATACTCACAGATATAACGTAAAGCAAGGTTGCCATTGTCGAGAGCTCCTCCAGCAAGCGGCTTCATAATAATGATGGCCACATCGCGTTTGGCAGCCATTTCAATCACTTCTTTAAACTGATCCTCAACGGCATTAAAGGGTACTTGAACGGATACGAATTTGCCCGACTCAACCGCCTTCTTAGCAATAAAATTTTTGTGGCTTGAAATTCCAATATGCTTTATTAGCCCCTCTTCTTGAGCCTTAAGCGCAGCCTCATAGGCACCGCCTTCCCCCATTACTTGATCATAAAGTTCATAGGTGCTGACATTGTGGAATTGATACAAATCAATCGATTCGACCCCTAAAGCAGTGAGACTTTTAACTAATTCTGCTCTAAACCCGATTGCATCTCGTTTCATGCTTTTTGAGGCGATGATCCACTCCCCTGGAACTTGTTGCAAAGCATAACCAATCTTACTCTCACTGCTCGCATAGCCTTGTGCTGTATCAATAAAGTTGATGCCTTGCTCTTGGGCAGCACGTAGCAGTGTAACGGCTTCATCACCACTCACACGCTGAATCGGAATCCCCCCAAAACCAATAACACTTACCTTAAGACCTGTACGACCAAATTGACGATATTCCATTAACTATCTCTCCTTATTAATCTTTAATGATGTAGTTTGCAACGCTATCAAGACTCTGTAATCGTTCTTCAAAAGCGCTGTCAATACGAACAAACATATGATTACCTGCCATGATCCATTGATCTTCAACCTTTAAATACAGAGGGACTACCCCTGAAAAATCGCGGATACTCGCCTCTAGCAAAGCTAGGTCATCCTTACTAATATCTTTTGCCAATTCAACAAAAACACCATTGGTGTCACTTAATAGCGGAAAGGCGCGATTCAAAATTAAGCTCTTCCGCCCGCGAGCAAACTTGACTTGAATTTCAGCGGCAACCACTGTATCAATGATTAACACATTGCGAAATTCGTCATAAGCCTTAGGAAAGGCCACCACTTCCATCGTACCACTTTCATCTTCTAGCGTAATAAACGCCATCAGCTGTCCTTTTTGGGTATTAATAGAGCGGACATTCGTAATGATTCCACCAATTACAACCATATCCTTCTCTACTAAAGCAATATCTTCACTATTTGAAGTCGTAATCCTTTGCAAATTACGACGGTAAGCATCTAAGGGATGTCCATGGAGATACATGCCTGTAAACTCTTTTTCAAGTTCCCATAGTTTCTGACGGCGATATTCGGGAATATCGGGCGCTTCTATTTGTATTTTATGGACGTCATCCTCAAACAGATCAAAAAGAGAAACCTGCCCATTGCACTGTTGCTGTGAAACACAGGACGCCTTATTAAGACATTCCTCGAGGATAATCATCAACTGGGAGCGTTTCAATTGGAGTGATTGCATGGCCCCAGCTTGGATGAGAGATTCCATCGTCCGTCGATTGACCTTACTCAAATCGACTCGACAGCAGAAGTCATATAAATCTTCAAAAGGACCGTCTTTCCGTGCTTCTAGAATGGCATCAATAGCCCCAGACCCCACATTCTTAATCGCTTGTAAGCCAAAGGCAATTTGCCCATTTACGGCCCTAAACCTATGCGTAGAGTAATTGATATCGGGTGGTAATACCTCAATCCCCATTCGCGTGGCTTCCTTAATATAATAAGCGACTTTGCTCGTATCGAACATAATGTTTGATATTTCAGCCGCCATAAAATGAACAGGATAGTTGGCTTTGAGATAAGCGGTTTGATAGGCCAGCAACCCGTAAGCACTACTATGAGATTTATTGAAACCATATTCCCCAAAACTGGCCATATGACTCCACAAAACCTCGAGTTTACCGCGCTCATATCCGTTGGCCACCCCTCCAGTTAAAAACTGATTCTGATAAGACTGAACCTGACTCATTTTCTTTTTTGACAGGGCCTTGCGTAGTAGATTAGCATCTACAGGAGAAAAGCCGGCCAAACCCTGCACGATTTTCATGACCTGTTCTTGATATACGATAACACCATAGGTTTCACCTAGGTACTCCTCGAGTTCTGGAAATGAAAATTTAGTGACCCCTGCATGGGCATTTCGAATATACTCTGGAATCGAATCCATTGGACCCGGTCGATACAAGGCACAAATTGCTATAATGTCATTCAGTTTGTTGGGTTTAAGCTGGCGAATAATATTACGCATACCATCACTCTCCAGCTGGAAAACTCCGCTGGTTTCACCCT
>CAZVAO010000126.1:0-5593 GCA_964625175.1 uncultured Clostridiaceae bacterium | reverse complement strand
TAATCCCCTCAATGACCTCAATCTGCTTGTCCTTAACCACGAATGTACCAGCAGGATAAGCTCCTGTTTCTTGGCTCAAGCGGTAAACCGTTTCTCCAGCCGCCAACAATTCATTGACAATCTTAAAGGCACGATTGCTTTCTGGCAAGATATAAGACCAAGGACCTTGATCCGTTGAGCAGTAGGCGCTAGAGAATAATTGGTCATTAACCTCTTTAACTAAATCAGCCTGAACCTCAAATGGCTGATCAATTTGTTGGCAGGTTACACCCATCTGCAGACCTAAAGTCTGGGCTGTGACATCATAAGGTCGCTTAGGAGGACCACCTGGATAGAGCCTTAAATCAGGATAGACTTGTTTTTCCAGCATCGTTTTCGCATAGCTCCCATAGGGCTGGCTCACCTCAATGATAAAATCACCCGCATGGTATTGATAACCGTCAGCTTTAAAATCGTTCTGGGCCTGCTTGATTTCAACCATCCCGTAGTCCATAACCTGCATCATCTCGGCAGCTGAATAAGGGTCGCGCTGCCTGTTGGGGATCACAAAAGCATAAGGTTTCGATTTAGGTTGAACGGCACGCTGGTGAATGCGATAGAAATTACGAACCCAATCTTTGCGGAATTTAGCTGCATGCTGCAAACAGGCAAACGCTACGGTTTTGTCGTATTCGATGATATCGCGCAGTTTCCAATCTCCACCTTCCCAAGGCTCGGGATGATTGTAGGTAGAGGCTTTGGCATCGCCACCACCATATCCGGTAATATCACTAAATTTCACATTGATTGGTGAGGCGATTTTAACACTCGCAGCCTCAGAAAGAATACGTACGCCACCATGATAATGCTGATAGGCGCGTGACGGTGAAAAGGCGTCAAATCCTACTGAGAAAGCAACACCTTTCTTGCCATTCGTCGTTAAAGCAGACGCCATATAGGTACCCAAAGTATTAACTTGTTGTTGCAAAATCGGATCCACATTGGAATCATAAGGATCGATGAATGGTGGCAGAATAAAGCGGTAGCCATCACTGCCCATCTGATGTTGATCGTGAACAATATGGGGATGCCAAACGTTCTGGATATTGATAATGGCATTATAGTTTTCTTTTTGGGTTAACATGAACCAGTCTCGATTGTTATCATGACCGGTATATTTCTGATACAGTACTGGTGGCATCAGACCTTCGTGGGGTTTTCCTAGACTGTCTTTATACCAATTGACCACGATATCGAGCCCATCTGGATTCAATGATGGCACGAATATGAAGATATTATTGTTAAGAATTTCCATCACATCCGCATCATTGCGTGTCAATAAATCATGCGCTAATTCCATAGACATCTGTGCTCCACCCACTTCTGTGGCGTGCACACTACATGTAATCAACACGATACTCTTCCCATCTGCGATCAGCTTTTCAGCTTCTTCTTCACTTAAACCACGCGGATCGGCTAAACGGGCTTGAATCTCACGATACTTGTCGATGTTCTTTAAATGATCTGGATGCGTAATGATCGCATAAATCATGCGACGGCCCTCTGTAGACATGCCAAAATCACGCAACTCCATGCGGTCGGAAGCATTTAATTGTTCGAAATAGGCAACGATTTGTGACCAATCAGCCAACTTATAATCATCACCGACGTTAAAACCTAGATGTTCAAATGGCGACTTCATCATAATAACCTCCCTGTATTATACTGCCAAGTATTTCGTCATTTAAAAATAAAATCCTGCTCTCAGCGCAAACTATTTCGAGAGCAGGATAATATTATTTGATTTTATCAGCTTGATGATGGTGGAACAATTGTTTAACGATAGTTGAACGATGGTCAAACGTAGCCTAATTCTGATTCTAATAGCAGCACTTTGATCAATCCCTAATCCCAAGTTCCAAAGCCCGAACTCCGAGCCTCCAGCACCTATCGCTTAACGCTCATCTCCTATATAGGAATCATGATCCTCTCCCGATTCTCAAAGGTTGCAATTTTCCGATAGCCAGCCGCCTTCAAGGCTGGAACTGCCTGATCGATAATCTGCCAGCCTGTATGTTGGGGATCATGGGCATCAGAGGATAAGGTCACTTGAATCCCCAACTCATAGAGTAGTGGTAACCAATGGAGTTCGGGGAAGACGACGCCCGCAGGTCGATACAGGCCTCCAGTGTTGATCTCTACCACGATATCGGTTTTTGCAAGATTATGCCAAAACGCCTGGGCTAACTGGGGGTAGTTTTGCGCCACATAGCCATAGTAGGCTATATTGCCGCAGTGGCCAAGGATATCAAAGATACCACTTTGGGCGACCTTGAGAAGGGTCGAATAATACTGCTCATAAACCGTCTCAATATTGCGGCCTTGCCAATCTGAATCTAGATCAAAGGCCCACTCTCCCAAGTAATGTACAGATCCAATCAAGAAGTCCACTGGCAGATCTTTAACGACTTCGCGGATTTGCTCTTCCTTGGTGGTTAAATAGTCTACTTCCAAACCCAGTTTAAGCGGATGACGTCTCTTGGCTTGGTTAATAAAAGAAAAATAATCCGCCAAATTCTTATTTTGAGTCTCCCGGACATGTTCATTTTGCCAGATAATCTCTGAAGATTCTTTAAATAGATAGAGATGCTCTACAATGCCGAATTCGTCTATACCGCGGGCATGACCTTGGTCAATAAACTCCTGTAGCCATGCCATTTGATAGGACCCTCGCTCTAAATGAATATGGTAATCAATCATGATGTTCCTCCAACAATAATGGTCTAAATTTTAAATAATCGGCACTGACAAGGTGATAGTTCACACCGTTGCGTACGCCCTGTAATGTTGTTTCAAAGGATTTTTCATCGTGTAGATGCCCATACACAACATGTTCCACATTATATTCCTCAAAGAGTTTCGTAAATCCAGAATCCTCTTGTAATTCATTACAGGGTGGATAATGGAGCACAGCAATGATGGGATGGGTCTGATCTTTGGGGACTGCCTGTAAAGAAAATGTTAGTCGTAGGATTTCCCTCTGATATATTTTTAAATCATCTGTTTGAAAATTATTGCTACCCGGACACAGCCATCCTCGACTGCCCACAATCCAGCAGTTTTGTGATTGATAAGCGGTATTCTGTAAAAAAAACATGTTTTCGTGAAGGCTATTTAGTAAGCTTATTTTCTTCCACCAATAGTCATGATTGCCCCGAACGAGCACTTTCTTTCCGGGTAAATTGTGAATCCATGTCAAATCAGGTAAGACCTCATCTAGCGTCATTGCCCAACTAATATCACCAGCAATCAGAACCAAATCATCCTCAGTAATGACCGCACGCCAATTCTGTTCAATATTCAACTGATGATTCAACCAATGCGGTCCGAATATATCCATCGGCTTATCCTGCGAACCGTATAAGTGCAAATCTCCAAGAGCGTATATTTTCATACTTATCTTCTCCTGCCACTTTCCATCTTTTGTAATCGTGCTGAGTTGATTATATCAAGATAAACCCCAAAAGTCATATTCAACCGCAATATTATTAGATCTCCCTGATTAATTAGTCTCATTTACACAACTAGGCAGGATAACACGTCCCCAATCGCTAATTAAACAGGAAAGTTTAAAGAGGAGATTGACTATGGGATTATTAAGTATTTTCAATGATTTAGAAGCACGACGCGCTGAACATCTCGAACATCTACTGACCATCCTGCGCCAACCGAGTATCTCTGCCAGTGGCGAAGGGGTTCCAGAATGTGCCGATCTGATTTGCTCGATGATGCGCAAGATGGGCATTCGAGCTCAGGTGATGCAGACCGCAGGACTGCCTGTTATTTACGGGGAGGTTATGCATGATCCTACCGCACTGACTGTGCTAATCTATGGCCACTATGATGTGCAGCCTGTTGACCCAATTGGAGAATGGGATAGTCCTCCGTTCGATCCAGAAATCCGTGATGGACGTCTTTTCGGACGCGGAAGCGCCGATAATAAAGGACAGTTTTTAGCACATATCTTATCCGTAGCCGCTTTAAAACGCGATGGTTGGCCCGCTATTAATGTCAAGTTCATCCTGGATGGAGAAGAAGAAAGTGGCAGTGTGAGCCTTCCTCAGTTTATCGCAGAGAACCGTGAGCTCCTCAAAGCCGACGTTGCGATCTCTTCTGACGGGCCAAAGCACCCCTCAGGCCGGCCAGTAGTCTTCTTTGGAGTTAGAGGCTTACTTTACATTGAAATTAAGGCTCAAGGGGCAAAGCACGATCTGCACTCAGGCAACCATGGCAATACCGCCCCTACCCCAGCTTGGGAACTGGTTCACCTCTTGAATAAGATGTTTGATGACTCTGGTAAATGTTTAATCCCTGGTTTCTATGATGCCGTGTTAGCACCCACTGATTATGAGAAGCAACTCATTGCACAAATGCCTTTTGCCCGTGACAATTATCTCGATCTGATGAACCTTACCGATACACCCTTAGATGCCTCTGCATTTTGGCGCAAACTCATGTTTGAACCCACTTTCAATATCTGTGGGCTGACCGCTGGCTACCAAGGCCCTGGATCCAAGACAATTATCCCTAGCCAAGCAAGTGTTAAAATTGACATGCGCCTCGTGCCAAATCAACACCCTGAGGTAATTTTCCAAGCGGTTAAGGCCTTTATTCAGGAGCACGCTCCTAACATGTCTGTAGAACGCTTTGGCGACTTGATCCCCACTGGAACCCCTGCAGATTTACCGATTAGCCAGGCCGTCATTGAGGCTGTTCGTGAAGGTAGCGGTCAAGAACCTGTTGTCCAGCCGCGCTTAGGCGGATCAGCTCCCGACTACTTAATTACTGAGCTTCTCAAATTGCCATCGATTTGGGTGCCTTTTGCCAACGCTGACGAAAACAATCATTCACCGAATGAGAACCTTGTCATGGCAGATTTTTATGATGGAATCAAGATTAGCGCCACCATTCTCCATCGTCTGGCGCAACAAGATCGCGATCGATTGATTTAGGAGTTAGCTACTCGTTTCAAATAGACAAATAACAAGAGAGCCGCTGAGAAGCAGCTCTCTTGTTATTGAAAATCTTATGAGATCAATCGCCTACCTTAGTCTGATTCCGATCCACAACTGTAAAGGGGCATGTCGCCTGCCTGCCCTTATTATTAAAATGCATGATCTGTCATATGCGGTCCTCAACAAGGGTGCGCGGAAATGTGGTTTGGGAATATTTTTATGTTGCACCACACCAAATTATGTTCCAGCCCTTATGCGTAAACGGCATACAGTGCTTCGACAAACATAAAGGTCCGGGTCGACACAAGTGTAAAGCATCACATGGGTAAAACTTTGTTGCAGCACATAGATAACACATTTTTATGTACTACATATCCTGTTTATAAATCTTTCTGGAAACTAGAATCTGTTCATCTATATCAAGCTGCACGACGCCAAGCGCGCTACGTGCGTCAAGCAATAGCTGAGCGATGGACAAGCTATTGTTAACGGAGAAAGCAATCGGAACATGGCTAGGTGATCAGGGATCTGCGACCAGGTACCACATCAAGGTGTTGCCTGCGGCAACAAATTAGGTGCTAGGCAACCTGCTTCACAAG
>CAZVAO010000125.1:0-5624 GCA_964625175.1 uncultured Clostridiaceae bacterium | reverse complement strand
GGTCGGTCTCCGTGCCGACCTTTATTATTCCGACCTTGCTATACCGTAGTGGTCGGTCTCCGCGCCGACTTTTGTTATTCCGACCTTGCTATACCGTAGTGGTCGATCTCCGTGCCGACCCTTTTTTTCGCACAATCACACCTTAGGTGAATATTAGGGTCGTAAGCAACCATATGCACCATATTAGGGGAAAGGCAGGCATGGAAACCTGCCACTACGTATGCTGTCTGTGCGAGCCTTACTGAAATACCAGTGATTGAATACTGAAACCAGCACTGCCGCGTTTGCCTTCAATTCGGGGACAACCCCTCAGCAATGGAATTGTCCGTATGTGTTGAGGGTGACAAACTAATTCACTCGAGTAATCGCTCGGCTGGCTGAAATATGTGTACAACTGGTACTGAGCACTAATATAAACAGCTGGCTATTAAGAATTTTAAACACAAAAGGAAAGAAGCGGTATTGCGTAGCGTAGTTTGGAGCGGTTAAACAATCAGATGCTAATTTCAGATATCATGCATGCACTATTCTGATGACCATTGGGGACAGTCCCTTTTGGTCAGAAATAAACCATTAGGGCCAGTCCCCAATGGTCAATTTTATAAACCCAGTAACTGTTTATCAACCCCAGCAATCCCAGACACTTGCTAAACAAGCATGTGCATCTCAAAGCAGGGTTAACTTGCTAAAAAAAGCTCATTCTGAGGAGCCTTGCCCTGTAGCAGAACCCTTACGTCGCTCCGCTCCCTAAGGCTGCGTGCAGGGCTTACGCAACGTGAGAATCTTGATTAATAATCCTTGAATATTTGGGTTCAGTAGCAAATGTAGTGGTCGGTTTCCATGCCGACCCATAATGTTGCAACGAAGCATATATTGTAAGACATTATATTACAACTTTCCAACAATTATTGATTAGGCTACAACCTGTGCCGGCTAATTCAAACTTTCCAACCGATAAACCATTGCTCACCCCGTGTGTTACACCGTAAACACCATGGGGCTTGACTATTTACTTGCAAAGCTTTTATACTCACGCGATCCCCGATCCCCGATCCCCGATCCCCGATCCCCGATCCCCGATCCCCGATCCCCGACCGCCTTATATTACAATTGTGTTACAAATGGGCAATGCGCTTGAATGTGTCGGCATGTCAGTCTATTATTAGAAAGTAAGTTTTGAAGGCTAGTTTATTAAACAATATAGAAGACTAAACAGATTAATCTCGGTAACTGAATTATTGTGTCTATTCTTTATTGCATTGTGCGGATAAGGCTGCTAACAACTTACATGCTTTTAAAAACCAAGGAGGAACACAGATGAAACGATTTTTAGCAACACTTTCGGTCATGGCTATGATTGTCAGTATGTTCAGCGGCGTTGTACTTGCAGACCCCGTATGGACACTTGAGCTCGACAATGATGAAATCACATTTGTTGAAGGATTCTACTACGGAACGATTACTGGCCGCGCTGTCAATGAAGACGGTGTACCGGTAAATGTCGATGTAACAATGGAGCTGTGGGAAAAAGATGGCGTCCAAATTACAGAAGGCGTAACGGGCTTAAACATTAACGATGGATTTTTTGCCGTTAACGTTTTGACTAACCTCGGTGTCGGCACATATACACTTGTAGCAGATGGTGTTGAAGCTGACTTCACAATCATGTATGCAACCGAATTAGTAGAACCAACCACTTTGGAGTGGACATGGGGCGATATTCCTGACACAGTAATCGTTCAAGGTATGTTCCCGAATGAAGATAACATGTTTGATGCTGAAGCAATTACACTTGCCTATACTGATGGTACAGAAATAGGTGCTGCAGATTTTGCTAATGATAGTGTATTTGGCTTCTTATTCTCTGGGGATGATTTAGTTCAAACGGGTGAGCTAGGACTTTATATCAATGGTACGCTTGCTCTTGAAGGTGAAGTTTTCACTAATGAGATGGCTGTAACAATTGATCCAATGGAAGCTATGGTTAATCTTGGTGATGTGACACTAACAGCGGAGTTTGATTTTGCTGATGCGTATACAAATGAACTTGACTTAAATCACGCAGGTAATAACTTAGCCCCAGGATATACGCTAACAGTCGCAGTGACGGATTCTGATGGGAATGTTGAACTTCCTGAGTCTGAGGTTAATTATGAATTTGGTCGCGTAACAGCAAACCAGTTGATTGAAACGATCAATTTAAACGGCTTCACTGTAGATATCTACACATTTGAGTTTAAATTGTATTATACAGATTTCATCATCGAAGAAGCTACAATAGATGTAGAAGCACTTGAGCCAGACGATTATAACTTAGTTGGTTGGAATTCGGATCCATTAAACGTTGGAAATAATGATTTCACCTTTAACTCGAGCAGTGCTGAACGACCTGTCCGAGTGTTAAATCAGGATGGTAACATTGCACCAAATATTATTTCTAGTCTTTATTATGAAGTAACATTTAATGGTGCTGGACTAGAAGATAAAGTCGTTAAGTCTTATGACGATGGTAGTTATGTGACTAATTTTGAGATCGCTCCAACAGAAACGGGTACAGTTGAAGTAATCATCAACGTATATGATGATTCAGATATGGAAAGTGATGATTTAGTTGCGACGTTCACACGCGAATTAGCGGTTGAGGGTTGGAACGTAACGGTTACACCTAACGTGGTAGATGTTGATTCAGAGCAAGACATCACCGTTACAATCACTGACGAAGATGGTAATCCAATTAATAATGCGATTATATCAGACGATTATAGTGGTTTGTTATTTGATGGTACAACAACGAATGTTGTTGGTGGCGTTTATGTGATTGAGTATGACGATGATGCTTGGCCGTTTGATACAGTTGGAACACTTCCGATGGCCTTCTACACAGAAGATGGTTGGGATGATACAGGGATTCCTGAAGTAACCTTGCTTGATGCAATCGAAGTCGTAGGGCTTGAAGTTTACTCTGTAATTTCTGGTACTTCTACATTATTAGAAGGTTTTAGCGAAGAAATCGTTATAACGCCTCTGGATGCTGACGGCGATGTGATTTATCCTACAATTGATGTAACTTATTATGATGCTGATGGCGATAAAATTGGGACAACAGTTGAAGGCGTTTCTCAAACACGCGTTGATACCAATGATGACGGTGTTAAAGAGTCTGTAGAGATTGATCTTACACCAGTAGCTGGTGCTGCAAGTGCCTTAGTTAATGCCTCAACAGATTCTGACAAGTATTTCGGTGAAGTTGAACTTGAAGTGGTTAAACCTCAAATCGTGATGACAGGTGCAAATACTTTGACCGCTTTCATTGAAACAGACTTTGAATTCACCGTAATTGATCCTCGCGATGGTAGTTTATTAGATAACGATGTAGACTACGATTATGACAGCAACTATCTATGCTGTATCCTCGAAGAAGCTTCTGATGAAGATGATGGTGTCTTTACATTTACACTATTAACAGATGAGGTTTGGTTTGCTGGTGCCGAAGAGGATGAAGAAGATATTTTCTTCGAATTCTATATGAATGCGGATGATGATATCGATGTCACATTAGCAGAGATTCAAGTAGTAGCTCCAAGCTTTACTGCTGATCCCGCTCAGCTAATCATTGGCACTTCTTCGAATATCGTATTGACATACTTAGATGCTGAAGGTAATCCTCTTGAAGGTTATGATGTGTATCTGGGTGAATTCTTTAACGATTACGATGCAGGTGATTTTAGTGCTAAAGGAGCAGAACCTCATGGTTTTGAGTATTACATCGATGGTGAGTTAATCGGTACTACTGATGAGAATGGTCAGATTGCTTATGCCACAATTGCTGGTAACACAGGTGGTCTAAACTTCATCGCTTTAACCGATGAAGATGACGATTATTCAATGGTTGAATGTCATGTTCCTGTAGTAATCGACATGGAAGCTCCAACCGCAACTTTAGTAGAAGCTAACGGTATGGCTACCATTACCATTACAGACAACGTACGTGTGACCAAAGCAATGGTTAATGGTGAATTAGTAGACATGTTCTATGCCGCTCCAACTGTTGTGCATATGACCGCTAAAGCGGATCAATATCATGTACAAGCAATCGACGCTAACTTTAACTACTTAATGATTACCTTGGAAGGCGCATCGGTCAACATGTTAGTCGTTACAGTGGGTGAAGACACAGGATTTGGTCCTGCTGAATTAATCGAAGGTACCACAATGGTTCCTGTACGCTACGCTGAAGAATTAGGTGCAGTTGTTACATGGGACGACGCTACCGAATCAGTTACCTATACAATTAATGGTGGCGAAGTGGTGATTACCGTTCAAATTGGCAATACTACTGCAATGGTTAACGGAGTCGCTATGGAAATGGCTGTCGCTCCTTATATCAATGCTCAAAATCGTACAATGGTTCCTCTACGTATGATTGCTCAAGAGCTTGGTTTTACTGTTAACTATATTGGTGGCGGCGTCACACAAATCCAATAATTTAGAATTCCATAATTGGGTGATTTTTGTGTTGCTCGGATGTTTGCTTATTCGACGTACAGTATGTACGTCATCATTACATAAACATACTCGTGCCTTGATCTCACCTCAATTCTGAAATTCTAAGTATTAAGTATAAAAACTGCGTAGTGCTAAAAAGCACTACGCAGTTTTGTGTTGTGTCGCTTATTTTCAATAATCGGCAACCTGCTTGTATAGCCTCATATGGAAAATAGGTTTGTGCCTTGATTTTTCCCACATTTCTGGTTTTGAAGGTCATAAATAAGTGATCTCTGCGTTGCTTCGAAAAATTCTGACTCAAGATACTCATACATAAGTTGGTCAGTTGGAAAGGTGGAATGGTGAAAGAGATAAATAGTTTAAAAGGCTAAAAGGCTAAAGGGTTAAAGTTAACAGGTCAAACGGTTAAACAGCCATCACCAATTCTGTCATTCCGAGGAGTGAAGCAGCACGACGTGAGAATCTTGATTAATAAGCCTTGACGATTTGGGTTCAGTAGCAAATGTAGTGGTTGGTTTTCATTCCAACCATGCTATACCGTAGTGGTCAATCTCCGTGTCGACCCTTTTTATTCCAACCATGCTATACCGTAGTGGTCGGTCTCCGTGTCAACCGATTTGAGGCATTATGGTCAATTTCCACACGATCAATGTTTGACTGTAGTGGTCGGTCTCCGTGCCGACCTTTATTATTCCGACCTCGCTATATCGTAGTGGTCGATCTCCGCGCCGACCCTTTTTTTCGCACAATCACACCTTAGGTGAATATTAGGGTCGTAAGCAACCATATGCACCATATTAGGGGAAAGGCAGGCATGGAAACCTGCCACTACGTATGCTGTCTGTGCGAGCCTTACTGAAATACCAGTGATTGAATACTGAAACCAGCACTGCCGCGTTTGCCTTCAATTCGGGGACAACCCCTCAGCAATGGAATTGTCCGTATGTGTTGAGGGTGACAAACTAATTCACTCGAGTAATCGCTCGGCTGGCTGAAATATGTGTACAACTGGTACTGAGCACTAATATAAACAGCTGGCTATTAAGAATTTTAAACAGAAAAAGAAAGAAGCGGTATTGCGTAGCGTAGTTTGGAGCGGTTAAACAATCAGATGCTAA
>CAZVAO010000124.1:0-5630 GCA_964625175.1 uncultured Clostridiaceae bacterium | reverse complement strand
TTAATCCTGCCCACTTCGGTCTGTGCCTCACATACCGCCGCAAATATCAGTAAAATGATCCCCGGCTCAGTGGCACTTCCCAATCAACATGGATGTTGCCAAGTCGGAGCCGATCACACACAAACCCGTAAGACCCTGATTCATTTAGCAAAGAATCCCAATGTAGCAGCTGTATTAGTAATTGGACTAGGTTGTGACGGCGTTCAGGCAGCTGATATTGCGTCAGAAATCGCCGCAACCGGGAAGCCAGTCCAGTATTTGACCATCCAAGAATGTGGCGGCACCCCTCAAACAATTGCTCAAGGAATCGTAATTTCTCAACACTTAAAGCAGGAAATCAGTAAATATCATCGAATAACATGTGATATCAGCCAGCTAACGCTTGCTATTGAGTGTGGTGGATCGGATCCTACATCCGGAATTGCTTCTAATCCAGCAGTCGGGGCTGCTTCGGATTTGTTGCTGTCAGCTGGAGGAACTGTTATTTTATCCGAGACAACCGAATTCATTGGTGCCGAGCATCTCTTAGCTGCTCGAGCCATAAATGACAGTGTGGCGAATCAAGTTTTGCATATCGTTCAACGCGTAGAGAAACGTGCCATTGAACTTGGTGTAGACATGCGCGGTGGCCAACCGACACCGGGTAATATTGCAGGGGGACTAACCACCATAGAGGAAAAATCGCTAGGCTGCATCTACAAGGCAGGGTCTGCACCCGTGCAAGGCGTTTTAGACTATGGTGACCTCCCAAAGACGCAAGGTCTTTTCATCATGGATACACCCGGGCAAGATATTGAGTCTATTACGGGTATGATTGCGGGTGGTGCACAGATTGTCGTCTTTACTACCGGAAGAGGAACCCCCACTGGCTCGCCTTTAGCACCCGTCATCAAAGTCACAGGGAATTCCCAAACCTTTGAATTAATGCCAGATAATATCGACATCAATGCGGGTCGCATCATCACTGAAGGGGCAAGTATTTCCAGTCTTGGTGCAGAAATTATGGAGATGATCATTGAAGTAGCGAATGGGCAAACGACTAAAGCTGAAGTGCTTGGCCACCAAGAGTTTGGCATTTACAAACTAGCCCCAACATTCTAATCACAGGAGGAGAATTTATGTTAGAAAATTTACTAGAAGGCTTATTAGTTCCAATTATCGGCATCATACTCTTTGGAACATACGCAGTTTATTCGGTGGTCAGAAATGGCAGTGTCATTGTTATTGCCATGACGGGATTTTTCGCTACTTTCTGGGTTCTTGTTTTGCGCAGGAACATACGGAATAGAAAGAGCTCAGAAGAATAGGCAAAAATTTAATTATTATTGGAGAAACATCATAGTCCCCTGTGATGTTTCTTTTTTTATATTGCATCAGTCAGCGATTACATAACCCCATTAGAACACCCGATCAAGGCCCCACCATTATGCAGAAATTGGTATAGTTCGTTGAATGAGGGCGTCCTTGTTAAGGGATCGCTAAAAAATCAGAATGCTGTTTCGGATTTAGTAAGGCTCCTGCTTCCTGTCAAATATCCACCTCTATAGTTTGTATCAAGGAATCCCGCAAATCTTATTAATAAAAAACAGCATCCATCATTAGAATACTGTTTGTGTAATATTTGTTTATAGGTCCCTAACTGTTACTCGCGGTTGGCTGACGCTTCATGTTGCAAAGATAAACACCGCCGATAATACACACCCCACCAATGACCGTAAAGACTGTCAGCTCCCCATCAAACAAAATGTAAGATAGAACTGCGGCTACCAAAGGGTTGATGTAATTAAATACGGATGTTTTCGTCGCACCAAATGTTTTAATGCCCTGATACCAACCAAAATAACCGATTACGGAGCAGGTCAGTGCAAGGTAGAAAGCCGCTAATACTGCGGTTCCGTCGATGGCGGACGCCATTTTCCAGAGTGGTACAGGTGCTAAAAAGTTGCTAAACAGATTGAAGGGTATTAGCATCACTAAGGCCATAATCGACAGATAGGCCGTCGCCACAATCGGTTCATACTTCTTCAGCATGCTTTTTGATCCAAGGGAAAAGATTGAAATCATCACGGCATTTAGGATCATTAATAAATCACCGAGGATCGTCTCCGCATTAATAAATCCTGCAAAATGGCCACGCGTTATCGTCAAAACAATGCCTGCGAAACTGATGCCAATACCAAAAGCACGCACCCAACCCAGTTTCTCCTTTAGGAAAAGCGCTGAGTAGATTGCCACAATAATCGGGGCAATACCTACCAGTAGCGAAGCATTCACCGTTGTCGTATATTGCAAGGCCGTATATTGCACAATGAAATAACCACCAACCCCCATAAATGCTAGAAAAAACATGCGGGGAATATCTTGCCTTTCAAGATACCGCTGTTCACGTGGTGTCTTCATTAGAATTGCGACAAAAATAAGAGATGCAAATAAGTTGCGTAAAAACAGGAATTGAACGGGCTCAAGTTGGCCGATACCGAATTTGACTACTGCAAATGATGTCCCCCAAAAAACAACTGCCAAGATCAATAAGATATAACTCATTTTGCGGCTCATAGATGTTCTCCTATTCTTTAAATGAATAGCATTAGTCTACCACAATCTCAGGGAACTGCAAGAAGTACTTACTGCTATCAAGGCTCAAGCGTGATGTTTGAAACTTCTTTCTTATAAACTCAGGATCACTCTTGCCTCAGCAGGAGTGGCAATCTTGCGGGCTAATGCGCCAGCAATTGAGACAATCCGCTCTACCAACAGTGGATTTGTTGCGTACGTATCTTGATCCATTTTCAATACATCCTCAATGCCTGTCCGTACGTGTCCACCTAGGAGAATTGCCATAGACAACATTGTAACCTGTGATCTCCCAATACCTGAAATAGTAAAGGTCGCTCCATCAGGCAGTGCATCTACCAAGAACATTAGATTCTTAGGGATACCCGGTAATGCCCCTGGCACATTCATGACTAAATTGAAATGGAGGACTTCTATAAATATTAAGCAAATTGGAGTGAAATCTACTTCAAGACACCACGTTTATTCAATAGATATAATTTGAGATCCAACGGACTTATCATAGACTTGCGCCTAGATGCATCTATGGATTTTGGTGCCGGCTGATAGCCTGAAAACTGCGTCATGAAGACCCCTTGCCCTGCAGTATAAGAGCGAAGTTCTAGCTCATAGTTGCGGCAGGTATCAACGGGGATCTTACCCGAAATTATGATCTGATCACCTTGTGTCTGCGGCATTTCAACCACCGCTTGCATGCGATTTAAATCTGAAATTGCCCTGCCGACTGCTGTTCTGGGGATATGCAGACTAAAATCGTAGACCGGCCAGAGCAGCTCGGTGCCCGCCTCTTGCAGTGCTCGCATATAAACAATTGGGGCCAGATTGCGGAACTCAGCACCTGTGCTCATGACACTATCATATTCGCCACGTGTGACGGTGATGGTTGCATCCGTCACTTCCCAGCCCTTGAGACCTTGACTCAGATAGCGATGTACACCATCTTCAATCCCCCTTTGAAGCCCCCTGGGTAGAGATCCTGTGGAAACCGCAGACCGATAATTAATCCCTGACCCCAGTGATCCTGGTTGAACCCGAATGCCAACCGATGCGTGGAAAGGATGTTCCTTACTGCTCATATCTAAATAGGCTTCCCCAACTCCAACAGGGGTTTCCCGATAGATGGTCATCGGATCAGAGAAAGTCACCGCTAAATCGTACTGCCCCAAGAGGCGGTCACGGATAATCTCCATCTGAATTTCACCAAAGATATTGAGATAGATTTCACCCTCAAGTTCACTGATTTCATATTCAAGGAAGCGATCTTCTTCAGCTAAATAGACCAGTTTATCCAATAGGTCGTGGCGACGGGATGGGTCCTCAGGGCTGATCTGCACTTTAATCATCGGCTCGCCTAACCTAACTGAAAGAACATTGCCTAAGGGCCCAAAATGCTCTCCTACCTTGAGTGAGTCCACTCCATAGACAATACCAATATCACCAGCCAATAACCTCTCATCGAGTATTTCGCGTCCCTTTAGCAGACGTTCAATTTTAGTGATTTTCTGCCCTTCCAGGTAGGAACGGATAAGGAGCTGCCCCCGATAGAGGCGGATATAATTTTGCTTTTCATTCTTGCTATTGCGTTTAATCTTAAAAACGATTCCCGCAGGCTCTAAGCTCTCAGCACTATCCTCTCCAGCGAAAGGGAGGAAGTGCAATATTGCTTCGAGCAAGGACGGGACCCCGATTCCTCTTAGGGCACTCCCCCACAAGAGTGGGTAGATCGTGGCAGATTGTGCTGAATCTACAATGATTTTGTTAATCCGCTCATCACAAATTACTTGATTATTGAGGTAGTCTTCCAGTAACTCGTCACTGTATTTCGTCAATTTCTCAATCATCATTGCCTGATCATAGTCAAAGAGCCCGCTAATTGAACATTCATTACTGCCAATTTGCTCAACCCTCTGAACGGGGATAATCATGGGTGATAGTAGCTGTTTTATATCTCCTAGGAGCTTCTCAAGTTGGATGCCAACTCGATCGATTTTATTGACGAAAATGATGGTCGGAACATGTTGCTTGCGTAATGCCTCAAAGAGCAAACTTGTGTGTGACTGTACCCCCTCAAGTGCCGAAATCACCAAAATAGCTCCATCTAATACCTGCATAGAGCGCTCCACCTCAGCAATAAAATCCGCGTGACCAGGTGTATCAATTAAGTTTATCTTCGTATCCCCTAGCGCAAATGAAACAGGAGCGGCCTGAATTGATATTCCCCGCTGACGTTCGAGATCCATGCTATCTGTATGAGTGTTGCCCTTATCTACTCGTCCCACTGTCTTGACGATTCCCGTATGGAAAAGCACTTGTTCAGTTATGGTGGTTTTCCCAGCATCTACATGTGCATAGATGCCTATATTCTTAATCTTCATAGTTTACCTCTAAATAGCATCCCAATTCTTTGCTATATTCAGATTACCACACGACCCTGTTTTCTAGCAAGTGCGCTATCGCGCGTCAAGCAATGGTCAAACGGTTGTAAGAGGAGGCGCTGAAGCGCCGGTTAAAACAGTTAAACAGGCGTTAGGGGTTCGGACAGTAGACGATGGGCGATGGGGGTTCGGGGTTCGGGGTGAGCATAAATGTTTCACCATGCAATGGGACAGTCCCCCATTGACTGAAACTCTTGGCTGCTTTGCCGTTGAGGTCTGCCGCACGGTAAAATAAAGGTACCCCGATACAATGAAGCCTGCCCTCAGTGTATCGATCTGATACGCTGAGGGCAGGCTTTATTGTATCAAATATTATGCAAAATTCATGTGAGCTTCCCTGCATTCATAAGACCTAACGCAAACGCAGTCTGCCTACCACAATATGCCTAGCATGCTTTATAGCGGAGCGGCGTAAGAGTTCTACCACAGGGTGATAGCCGATATTACATAAGCCCCCCGTGTCCCGTGTTCCCTGTCCCCTGTCCAACTGCTAAAGGGCGAAAGAAATTGAATCATTGCTGTCTACTTATTTTTATTAACCACAAAGGACACAAAGGGAAAGAAGGGGTATAGCTTAGCGTGTGCTGGAGCTGATGCCCGCTTACGCGACGAGTTCTGCTA
>CAZVAO010000123.1:3087-5681 GCA_964625175.1 uncultured Clostridiaceae bacterium | reverse complement strand
TTCATTCCGACCTCACTATACCGTAGTGGTCGGTCTCCGCGCCGACCCATGTTATACCGTAGTGGTCGGTCTCCGCGCCGACCCATGTTATTCTAACCATGTTATACCGTAGTGGTCGGTCTCCGCGCCGACCCATGTTATACCGTAGTGGTCGGTCTCCGCGCCGACCCATGTTATTCTAACCATGTTTGACTGTAGTGGTCGGTCTCCGTGCCAACCCTTTTTTTTCGCACAATCACACCTTCGGTGAATATAAGGGTCTTCAGCAACCATATGCACCATATTAAAGAAAATGCAGGCATGAAAACCTGCCACTACGTATGCTGTCTGTGAGAATCTTGCTAAAAAAACCTTCATTCCGACCTCACTATACCGTAGTGGTCGGTCTCCGCGCCGACCCTTCTATTTGCATTCGCCAAAAAAGGACTACACCTACAACCCTTAACAACGTGCGTTAGTGAACAGTATGATAAAAAGTAACCACATACACAGCTTTCAGAAAAGGCAGGCATGGAAACCTGCCACTACGTATGCTCTACGTGCGAGCCTTACTGTAAAACCGGCCCTGGACGCTGTAGCTACAGGGAGCCAGTTACAACATTAAATGGAGCCAAATGGTAGCCCTGACTACTGACCAACTGACCAACTTTCCCCTGACCCCTAAAACCCCGCTACTTAAACAGATCGCTATGCGTGCCTGTTCGAGTTGAAATAAGGATAAGCTTGTTATGATCCTTTTTATAGATTAACAGCCAGTCAGGTAGAATGTGACATTCTCGAAAGCCTCGATGATTTCCTGTTAAGATATGATCCCGATATTTCGGAGGCAATTCATCATCACTCTGTAACAGTTTCAAAACTGTCTCCACTATATCAAAATGATGCCCTATGTTCTGATTACAGCCTTTGCAAATATGCAAATATATTGAAAGCACTAGACATATTCAAAACGATTTCTTTGCAGATTCCTGCGGATTCATTCTTATCGCTTTCATCCATTCTGAAATTGGCAGATGTCTGTCTCATTGCCCCGCTACTCTACCTACTTCTGTATTATGTTTAGGATATATCGAAGCTCTCCATTCATTGCATCCTCAATATGGTCATATGGCCACCAGCTCAGAGCATATGACTTCTGTAAGCAAATAAAGCTGCCTCACGCTTTTTCATATTTCCAGCACCAGTTCCTGACTTCCAAGATAACTTATTGGAGTACATCAACATCGAAAACAATGCGCTCGCATTTTATCCTCAGAAGTTCAACTTCAAAACCATGAAAATACTATGCAAAAACTCCTAGAAATATAAACTATAAATATCTTAATTCATCGCCAATTACCCATCATCCACTGCCTTTAGAAGTATTCCCTGTGAGATAAGAATGAATCAAAAAAAACGTCTTTGTTGATCTTAATAATTCAAAAGAAAACAGAGAAAACTGTCTTAATACAATCATGTACCACAGAATAATCAACATACAAATAACCTAAGTCTAAAATCGATAAACAATATTTACATATTTTACCTTATAGTGTATAATAGTGTCAATTAAGGAGGTATGATGATTATGGCGCTAATTCGGGAAGAGGTTTTTCTTGGCATACGTGAAGTATACGATTCAAAATTAGAATTTCTGGCAAATATTGCACAGCCAGAAACATGGTCCTTTGGCAAAGACAAGGCTCAAGATCCATACCGAATTCTAAGAAACTTCTTCCAATTTACTTACGATCGTCTAAGCGAAGAGAAAAAGATTTCAACTTCGCCATGCGGTGAGTTTCGATGCATGAATACAGGGTTATTAACGCCTTATAATGAAGATATTGTTGCAATTTTTTCTAAGAGCAAAGTTTTAGGAGAAGGCAAACTTCCCTGGCACTTTAACGGGTTCTTCAAAGAAAGTCATCGGTTTTTCACTTCTCATTTTTCCGAGATACCTAAAATAGCAAGTTATTTTGATAATCCAGCAGATCTTATTTTTAACAAAAACCTCGAAATCCGTATCCAAAAAGAACACATAATTGATGATAATTATGATCGGTTTCTTAAAGTAGGTTATCAAAGCAAAGAAGTAATTGCGGCACTCTTAGACGCAGCAAAAAGCACATTGATTAAAAAGCTTGAAAGAAACTTTAAACTCGCTCTTCCACATTACTACTATAACACTGAGACTAATGATTCAAAGATTCAATTACTTGCCCCGATTTATTTTCCTGGAGCCCGTGTGAAACTTGCTTTTGTGCTGAATAAGCTATTATCTGGTAATCAAGAGTATTATGATGCCGTGACAGTTCTTCCAGTAGAATGGGCCTATATGAATGCTCGTTTGATTGCAAGACCCGATGAAGAGTGGGCCAAAATAATTGAGGAAAGCGATGATAGTTTAAGTGATGAATTCTAATTCTTGTTGACAGATTGGTCTCAGTGTATTATCATTATTGCATACAAGAAAACATTATAATGAAAGTATAAAATGAAGCAAACTCATAGTGATATCTAATGCAGATAAGAATGAAAATAATATAAAACACTTAAATTAAACAACCTAAATTGGGAGCAGATAATCTGCTCCCAAACTATTTTAAAATCTTGCA
>CAZVAO010000123.1:0-2987 GCA_964625175.1 uncultured Clostridiaceae bacterium | reverse complement strand
AGAATGCAACTAGATTGTGCAAAATTGCTCTAACCCAGCACTTTCATCATCAGATGCTCAGTGACACCCTCTTTGTAAAGGTTAGGAATTTGGCCTACTTGCTTATAGCCTAGCTTTTCATACAAACGTTCGGCATCTAAGTTGAAATCGGCAACGACCAGAAAGAGTTTGCCCTTCTGATTGAGGATTTCTTCTTCCAAGTGACGCATCAGCTCCTTGCCATAGCCCCTGCCGCGGTATTCTCTCTTTACGGCAATAATATGGAGATAGGGGAAAGCATGAAACGCGCCGTAGCGGACATACCACAAAAAGCCTACATAGTGCCCATCGGCATCTTGGGCAATAATGACTTTCTCATTTTCCAAACCATCCATCAAAGATTTTAGCGCGTGATCATGGTTGGAGAAATAGACCTCACCCAACTTCGAGTCCAGCAACATCTCAAGGCAGACATTTAGATGTTTGTGAGTAGCGGGGATAATTCTCAGCATTTGCCTGTATCCTCTCTGGAATTTAATCAAAAATATACGAAATGCCAGTTTCTTTTTCTTGTTAAGCTGACTGTATGCGTAAATGGTGAAGTGGAATCTTCGAAAACCGCTGATACAAAAAAATCAACTATCATGATCTAGAAGTCCTTCATTACGCTCAGAATGCTAAAAGCACTTCTGAAAAAGGACTCGTTATCGTTTTCTGATCCACTGTAAGCCACTGATCCATGTATTCAGTACTAGGAAGGTCTAAAGTGATTACCGTCCCCTATGATGCCGTTGTATTCAACCGACCTTGGAACAGTTTCGACCCTCTGCTTTGGCCTTATACAAAGCCCGGTCGGCCCTTCTTACCAAATCTGTAACAGACAACTCACCTGAGTAAGCGCAAATACCGGCCGAAAAGGTAATCTGACCAACTTCTGCGTAATCGACATCCTGCATATCCGCACGCAACCGCTCAACCATTCTGAATGCCGATTCTAAATCACAGTTCGGCGCAGCGATCATAAACTCCTCACCACCCCATCTCCCAAAGGTATCCGCAGATCTTAGTCTCTTGCTGATGGATTCGGCAAATCTACACAACACCTCATCTCCCTTTACATGACCATAAGTGTCATTGACACGTTTAAAATGATCAATGTCCAGAATTGCCAAAGAAAAGGTGGTTCCATATCTGCTAGCCAGTCGCATCAGCAGCTCTATCTGCCTGTAAACTTCACTCCGGTTCAACAGACCAGTCAGTTCATCGGTCTGGCTAAGCTTTTGCAGGCTTTTTTCATGCTGAAAGATGATTAGATGTCGTTGATAAGACAATATGTTTCCGAAATAAATCAAAATAACAATCACACAGTTAACCATGAACTCTCCCTGCCACACCGAAATATCCATAACAGAAGTATGCAGAAAGACCGTTAATACTAGAAAAATGGCGATCAGTATTAAGCCGCTGTAGTAGGGATTCCGAAAACAGGTCAGTGAAATCACAATGAGCACTAGGATCAAGGGGCTAAAACTGTATATGCCCTCTTCAAACATATATGAGGTGAAATAGCAAGCACTAGCCAAAGATGAGACCAGTATCAAAAAAATAACAGCTCCAGAGAAGCTTGCTCCCCAACTCTGATCTCTGCTTAGGCGTTGACCAATCCTAATCAACAGCGCAAACAAAAGACTAACCCCCATTATGATCACTCTAACCCAGACCAAGTCAGAAGCATCAGCACTAGAAAAAAGGCCTTCATAAACCAGCAAGAAGATCTGCGATAGAAGAACCAACATCAGCATCAGCAATAGACGCTTGCTGTTTTCATGTATTAATTTCTCTTTGAACTCTGAAGCGGTTTCTTCAGAAAGTTTCATGGGTCTCAAGATATCAATAAAGTCAGCGATTTCAACCTTTATCCAATCAAACATACTCATCACCTCAAATATTTTTACAGAGAATCCCCTGACATTGGCTCTTCCCTAGATCCTGTGAGAATTATTTTTTCAATTTCCCAAATTGGTCAAGGAACACCACGTCACCCTGGCGCACTAGAGCTGTCACACATCGATTATTTAGGAATATCTATAATCCTCAGCTGTTTAACCTCTTCTTTAGGCACTTGAGGAACCGCTTCTTCTTCAATTGGCAGATTGCTGTCATCCTTTTCAGCATCCTGATCAGCCAAGAGGATTTTTTCATTAACGTCTATTAATACTTCCGGACCCAGACGTTGGCGAAAACGGGTGAGCATAGAGGGATCAAAGGGCGGTTTCCTGTCTTCAAAATAGCTAAAGCCTAAAAAATACTGAAGATAGGGATTTTCCATGATGACCCGCGGCACATCCTCATCAATTAGCTCGAGTTTTGCTTGGATGATCAGCGCACCTAAGGCGACCCGTACTGAATAAGCCGCTTGCCCACGTGTCGGAGATTTGAAATGACTCAAATAGTCCTCTTCGTAGTCATCCCAAGGAATAATATCGGCCAACTTAACCCATCGATTTTCCCTATTTAGCTTTCCACCCAAAGGCATATGGAATTCTTTCGCTATTCTCATTTGCTTTGTCGTTTTTTTGTACATGGTCTATCCCCCCACCAAGTTGTCAAAGGCTGCTTCTTGTTCGCTCGCTCATATTGCGCTTATTATACCATATATACTTTGTTTTTTGTTGTTGAAACAAGGTTTTCAAACACAGAACTGAATTCGGTAAAGATGTAATAGGCGTGACGGGAATCAACGCCGGCGCTCTGGAATTTAGAAAGCACCTCTTTATAAACGAGAGGTGCTTAATTTTTTTGATATGGAATATTGCACTAAAACGAACTGTATTCGGTGGTGAGCACGTGAAGCAAAAATAACCGTCCCGTGTGTTTCAAAGTACTAGCCAGCAACCGCATCCCCACCCAGCCCATCACCGCTTGCCTCCCACTTGGGGACATACCTTGCGGGTTTGAAATAGTTCGTAAAAATCCTAACATATTAAGAATTTTAGAAATGCGACAAG
>CAZVAO010000122.1:1905-6135 GCA_964625175.1 uncultured Clostridiaceae bacterium | reverse complement strand
ATGAATGTATCACAAGCATAGCTAATTATAGTGAAGCATTTGATGGGAAAATTGATTATGATTTTTCGGGTATGACCATCATGCCAGGGCTGATTAATGCCCATGTGCATTTAGGCATGCGCCCACTTGAAAGTGATTATGAGCCACAAAATGATTTCGAACTCTCTTGCTTAATCAAGAATCAATTGGAAATGTTACTTAAATCAGGCGTTACCTATATTCGGAATCAAGGAACACGCGATTATTTTGATCTACAGGCCAAACATGCTGTAGAAAATAAAGTGTGTATCGGTCCTGAAATCATGGCGTGTGGCCCTGCAATTACAATTCCCAATGGACATGGAAGCTGGATCGGATTAGTGTGCACAGGCGTAGATGAATGTATTGAGAATGTCAATAAAGTCATTAATAATGGGGTTGGTGCTGTAAAAATCATTGCCACTGGCGGGGTCATGAGTAAAGGTACAAACCTAGATACGTCGCAATTTTCTTTCGAAGAAATGCAAGCTATGGTCGATATCGCAAAAAGCCATAATAAAATCACGTCCGTTCATGCCCACGGTGCTACCGGAATGAGAATCTCTGTCAATGCAGGAGTGGACACCGTCGAACATGGCACCTTTATGGATGATGACATAATAAATGGAATGCTCAATAACAATACATGGTTAGTTCCCACCTTAACAGCCCCACATTCGATTAAAACAAATGGTCGAAATGGTGGACTCCCCACTCATATCATGGATAAAATGGACGTCGTATATGATGTGCGCATGCAGAATTTTAAGAAAGCCTATCAGGCAGGCGTCAAAATTGGATTGGGAACAGATGGAGGTACGCCTTTTAATACCTTTGATCAAACCTGGTTTGAGCTTAAAATGCTCCATGATTTAGGTGTTCCATTAATGGAAGCCCTAAAAATAGCAACGATTAATACAGCCAAAATGTTAAGAATTTCTGAAAAATACGGAAGCATTGATGTTAACAAATATGCTGATTTTATTATTCTAAAAGACAATCCTCTCGAAAAAGGGGTTAACTCTTTAACGAACATCCATAGAGTCGTTAAGCGAGGAGAAATGATTAAGATCTAGCGGAATAATCAATTGCATTCAAGAAAATGAATTTATTATAATACAAAATCAGCCAGAGCGCTTATTTGCTCTGGCTGAAACTTATTCATGGTTTTAATTTCACCGATAGCGCTAATCTTCAATCTGTCTAGTTTGATTGTTATTATTTTTGGGATTTCTTAATGATTTCTTGAGTCGCGTGCCAGCCAGTTAACATGGCTATGGGAACCCCCGCAGGTGCGTATGCCCATTGGCCAGCTTGATAGACATTGGGAATCGGAGTTTGAGCCGACTTTGGCATATCTTTCAATGTGTTAAAAACAGGCGCAGCCGTTTCAAAAGACCACCCCACAATAGCGCCGCCAGAGCTACCAACCACCTTATTGATCATCAAAGGCGTCGCCGAAAAACGAAAAAGAATATCTCTCTCTAAATCCTGGTAAAAGGATTCCGAAAAAATTCGGATAATACGGTCTTCCATTTCTTTTTTAAAAGTATCCAACCAGCCCGCATCATTAATTCTCTTAGCAATATCATAATCAAAAAGACAACTAATCATGATTCCCGTCTTCCCGTCAGGAGCGAGGGTGTCATCCCGCAGAGCGGGTATAGACACTTCATAAGTATTTAAGTAGCAAAAATCATCTAACCAAGCGAATACTTCGGTCTTGGATTTCTTATCAAAATTCTCTAAGAGTTCTTCTTTTACCTCTCGGCCTGTCTTTCCTAACCCTAGCTTGGAATGGGTATAGAATACATGCCCCCCGCCTTTTTCTTTGAAGTATGAAGGCGGTCGATCTACAGCTAAAAACATAATAAAGCTCGACTCAGCTGGTTTTGCTGAAAAAATCATCTCACTCTGGGCATTAATCTTTTCGGTGATTTGGGCACCTAATCCGCTTGGGTCAAGATCTTGATATAAGGTTTTCAAATCTGCGGCCCAAATCAGATGGTCATATTCATATTGATTCCCTTTTGAATCAATCACTCTCGATTCTGATGGAATAATATGAGTAATCTGTGTGTTTAGTTGAAATTTCCCGCCGCCTTCTATGATCTTCTCATGTAAAAGTTGGGGTAATATACCCGTTCCACCTTTTGGATAAAAATAATCAAGCCAAACATGAAAATAACCTAGCGCAAAATACGTCGGTGTTTCCCGAAAGAAAAACTGGGTCAAGATATCAATTAGCGCCTGATTGTCCGTTAAATCCTGTAGATATTCTTCCATTGGTATATTGAATTGATTGAATTTTCTTAAAGCATATAGCAACTTGAATGTCCAAGGGAATAATTTCGTAATGACAAATTTTTTATCACTCATATAATCTGCGAAATAAGGGTTATCAAATTCATACAATATTTTCGTGTATTTTGAGAATTGAGCAATGCTATTCACTATTTTTGTAATATCCTCACCATTCTCAGGATAGAGGTTGAGTAAAATGTGTTTGTATTCACTGAGAGAAGACATTGAGTCAACACGAAATAATTGATCCTCAATAGCTATTGAAACCTTATTTTCCACAAATTCACAATCAATACCCAAATCCTTTAGTATCGGCCGTACCATCCCTGAATTTATGAAAGCCCTAGGCCCTGTGTCAAAAGAAAACCCTTCACGTGCAAATGTATGAACCAATCCCCCACTTCGGTTATTCTTCTCTAGTAGTAAAACATCATAATTTTCTTTAGTTAGATAGGCTCCAGCAGTTAGACCTGCCATACCAGCACCAACAATTAAAACTTTCTGTTTCTGGACTGTCACTTTAATCCTCCTAGTTCAAGACTTAATAACCAAAGCTTTTCTGATTCTTCCCGATCCGATGCAGGCGGTGCAGGTTTCTCTTCGGTAGTGAGATTGAAGAACTTGCCACTAACACCCTCCACTTTTTTAGAGACCCCCAAATAATAGAGCGCTTCAGAGGCATTCTCTATCGGTATTGCCTTGCTATCAATAAATATCTTTTTAGTTAATTTATAGAACTTACCGTTATCATGACCGCTATTCGTTTTCACATTACCTGGATGCATTGCGTTAATCGTAACGCCAGTCCCAGAAAAGTATTCATTAAGCTTGATCATCGACAATAACTGCGCCATTTTTGCTGCTCCATAAGATTTTAGTCCTGAATAAGAATGTTTTTCCCATGCAAGATCATCCAAGTGTAAACCCCAAGCGGAAAATCGATGCGCCTCAGAGTTTACGAACAGGATGCGCCCGCTATTCTGTTTGATAAATTTCTCTTTCAAATAGTAATTTAAAATAAATGAACTCAAATAATTCACTTGAAAGACCTTTTCCAACTGATCTTCTGTGAGCGTTCTCTTGGAGAGATGCACCCCCGCATTATGAATTAATACATCAATATTTCTGTCTAGCGCTGCCAATTGCTTCGCTACTTGATGCGTATCAGCTAACTTTGAAAAGTCGGCAATCAAATAGGAAGAATCGACCCCATACTGGCTCCTAAGTGTTTCACAGAGGTTTATTGATTTTTCCTCATTTCGATTGACACTTAATATTGTCGCACCCATAGCGGCATATTTATGTGCAGCCGCCTTACCGATGCCAGAAGTTGCTCCTGTAATCACTACGAGCTGGTTATAAGAGTCATCCATACATATTTCAGGGTCTAATTTGAGATTGCGTATCATAGCAAAAATATCAGGCCACTGGTATTCTTTAAAATATTTATTCATGGCTCCTCCATCCTGGTCATTTTATATCAGAACATTCAGTTAACTCAATTAAGAAATATGCGACAAAATCAAACGTGCCTATCTTAAAGATATACTGTACGAAGCGATACGCTCTACAGCAAAAAAACTGACGAATGAGCATGAAACAATTCTATCATACACCCAATAATAACTCAAACTTAACCGGTTTTATTGGGGGCTACAATGGTTAGAATTCATGATGAATTAGATCAGCTATTAAGAAAAAAGAAACCAGATTCCTATCTACTAGTTTTTAGTAAAAGGGAATCTAGTGTCTCCTCAACAAAGCACTTCAACAATTTAAGCTAATTTAATTTCTCTATCTAATAGAATTAAGATATCCCGTGGTCATAGACTAAAAAGTATAATAGAAATTTAGTGAGAACACATATTAAGGAGTCGATTAACGTGTTTAAAACCTATTATTATATAC
>CAZVAO010000122.1:0-1805 GCA_964625175.1 uncultured Clostridiaceae bacterium | reverse complement strand
ATTGAAAGGGTTCTGTACTGCTAATTATTACTCATAGAGCCCTTAATTTGTGAAATCTTAACTGCCTAATATCATCAAGAACTTGTATGATAACTTATCTTCTTAGGTAGGCATATTATAGCCTTCCTTCTACTGGATGGGCTGTATAATTATTTTTAAGGAATCATGGTTTATCATCACTCCTTTTTCATTTCACAATATTAGCAGTTACCTATGCAATCAATTTCTACACAATTCTTTTAACAGTCTCAAAACCGGCTTCTCACGCCGCATATGGGCATCCTACCCACTCGCTGAATATCCCCAACAACCTTGCTGCGGGTATTATCGATCTTTACCTGATAGCTCTATCCTATTTCATCTCCACAAACTGTACAATGACGCCCATGGGATCCTTCACAAAGAAGAATTGGATATGAGGATTGGGTGCGATAATTTCACTGACCAATTCATAACCGGCAGCCTTCACTTTCTCCATCATTTCCTCAACGGAGTCCACTTTGAAGCCGATTGAGAGGTCTTTGCTATAGGTTTCGATTTGACTCCCGGGCTTGCAAATCAGTTCAATCTGTGTCTCCCCTTCTCCTAGAAATAAATAAGCCGTACCGTCTGGCGTTTCCATTCTTCTTACTTCTTTAAGGTCAACCATCTCCCTATAAAACTTTGCTGATGCCTCAAGATTGTTGACATGAATTGTTGTCCATAAATATTTCATTATTTTCTCCTTCAATACGCAATATGACCCTTTTGTCTTAATTATTCTTTATTACCCCATGTCTTGAAATAGGGCCAATGGGAATCTATTCGCTGACTTATAAATCTATTTCCAGCAAGATTGGGGTATGGTCTTGCCTTACACCCGAATCAATCATCTCAGACTTAAGCACTTTTGAGGCTAAGCGATTACTGACTAGCCAATAGTCAATTCTCCAGCCAGAATTGTTGATTTTACTTGTTTTTACCCTTTGGGCCCACCAAGAATAAACACCCTCAACATCACCATGGATATGTCTGAATGTATCCGTAAACCCTTTATTCAATAGATTTGTAAAGCCTTCACGCTCTTCATCTGTAAAACCCGCTGATCTGTGATTATTCTGGGGATGTGCTAAGTCAATCTCTTTGTGGGCAACATTGTAATCCCCTGACGCAATAACTGGTTTCTCTTGATCAAGACCCTCCAGATATTTCGCATACTTCTGATCCCAGATTTGTCGTTCATCCAATCGTTTAAGTCCGTCTCCCGCATTCGGCGTATAGGCTTGAGTCAAGTAGAAGTCCCCGAAATCTAGCGTAATAATCCGCCCCTCCAAGTCCATTGGTTCTGGTGCCTGAATCTCTGGATAAAAAACTTCGGGTGCGTACTTATTTTTGTAGAGAAACATAGTTCCTGCATACCCTTTTCTTGCCGGCTCCTGAGAAGATCGCCATACATGCGCATATCCTTCAAAATATTCGGCTAACCGTTCTATATGCTTCTTACTGGGACCCTTGGCTGGTAATTTCGTTTCTTGCAAAGCAATAACATCGGCATCCTGATTGACAATTGTCTCAATGACTTGCCTGGTAAGTAGCGCTCTACTTGAATCACTGGTTAATGCGGCATTAAGTGAATCAATGTTCCATGAAATAAATCTCATATTATTCCTCCTTCTTTCCTAACTTTAACATCAACACGATAGCAAGGTCACTATTGCTGAATTGATTTGGCAAGTTGCTAGTGATGTAGTGATTATAGGAGCATCCTTAAGAGGTACCCCACCTAATCTTTATTGTTTAACTAAACAAACAACCGACTCCACATG
>CAZVAO010000121.1:6060-6174 GCA_964625175.1 uncultured Clostridiaceae bacterium | reverse complement strand
CGGGATTGAATAAGTCTTATGCGGGCGAAATCCGTAAGGGGATTAAGCTTTCTCGCTACGTCATCCCCAAGTAGAATCTCATAAATGGGGAATCTCTGTGTTACTACACTTCTT
>CAZVAO010000121.1:0-5960 GCA_964625175.1 uncultured Clostridiaceae bacterium | reverse complement strand
TTTAATACTCAGCATACTTGTTGTATAGCATCGCATGAAAAAGAAGTTTGTGCCTCGACCTTCCCGCATTTATGAAATTCTATCGTTGTTGGAAAGGGGAATCTCTGTGTTACTACACTTCTTTTTAATACTCAGCATACTTGTTGTATAGCATCGCATGAAAAAGAAGTTTGTGCCTTGTTTTCTCCCGCATTTTTGGTTTTGAGTGAGATCAATGGGTGATTTCGTTGTTGCTCCGAAAAATTGCTTACTCAGCATACTGCACCATATAGCTTCGTTGTGCAATTTTTGGATGCGCCTAGATCTCCCTGAATTTCACCAACTCAAATGCATTAGCAGAGAATTACAGAAAGGATATCGTGGGATAAATAAAGAGTTTCTGTGTTACGGCACAAAATCCACACTCAGCATACTTGTGCTATCGCTTCATTTTGGATTTTGCCAGTGCTTGGAAATGCTGTCATTTCCAGAACCCGAATATTTTAGCGAGTTAAAGCTGTTCCACTGAAAGTGGAGCAGCTTTTTGTTACTTAACCTACTGTTACAGGTCGGTGTGTGATGATTATGATGAGAATATAGCTAGGTTCTCATAGAGGACGTATTGTCTGTGCTCTTATCGAAATAATCATAATATGACATGATCGTGTCATATTATGATTGGTGTAGCTTGTCACAGGTTGGTGGCAGTGGATCGAATGGCTATACAATAAAAGTTCATCTGACTAAAAAAAAACCGCCCACAATCAATGTGAGGCGGTCTTTACGAATATTGTTTATTCTTTAGCTAAAGAACCCATTGGATCCCAAGGTTTAAGGGCAATTGGTTCGGTATTGTAAGCTGCAAGCATTTCAGGTGTCAGATATTTTTTAGGAACGACAATCTGATAGAGGTACTCTGAGAACCAGGCATCACTCATGATGTAATAGCCTTTGTTTCCTCGATCATCGCCCCAGCTGTTTTCAACTTTCCAGCGATTCGGCTTGCCATCTTTGAGGTTAACACCCAAGAAGACCATGGCGTGGGTCATGACACTTTCGCCGTAGTCTAAACGCTGGGCCTTGTCCATCTCAAATTGGGTACCAAAGACGTCGCTATAATGGAATTGATCTAGATCCATGGCCCCGGCTTCACCCAGCCATTTGCCAACATCGCAACCAAACCATACCGGTTCGTTGTCCTGCAATTGTGCAATGGCAACCTGTTTGAGTGCTGCTACCTCAACATTGAGGTACTTCACTGGCCGATCGAGAACATTTCCCAAATAGGACACAGTATAGGATTTCATGAAGGGTTTGTCTTGGGTAGGTGCTGAGATTAAACTGACGTAGTCACTTAAGTAGTTACCAACGTATTTTTGGTAGAAACTCAGCGGCGATAAATCGCAGTCTCTGAAGAATTCATTGTCTTTATTGCGGTATTCAAAATCAAATTTAACGGGTGGTTTGCCAATGCTCTTACATAGAATAAAGTAGATCTCTTTGAGCATATCTGCTTTCATGGCTACTAGTGCTTCCATCGCCGTTCCGGCGGCATGAGCCTCCCGTAAAATACAGGCGTCCTTACGTAGCCTAAGCGTTAATAACCAGTTCATTCTTCGTGTATTTGAACTTTCAAAGGATTCAGGCATCATGGCCTTAGGAACAACCCCGTACTTCTCAACAATATTGTAGAACATGTCCCATTGTCCGCCATCCTGCACGGGACTTTTCAAGAGGTGGGCAATTAGGCGGGAGTCTGTTGCCTCATCGAGGGTCTCCAAAATACTCTCTAGGAAAAAGTTTGCTTTTTCAAACTTGTCAAAGAACATTTGATAGCTTTGTGAGAGTTCGAACGTCTTCAAATTGAATTGTTGCATCATATGCCAGCGCACAACATTCAATCCTGCGAAAAGCCAGCATCTCCCAGATTTTTTCTGAGATGTAATGTCGCCAGACTTAATGTCGATTGAAAAATTGTGCTGCATATTAACGTCGCTTGTGTAATCAAAGCACACGTCCTGTATGCCATTTTTGACGATGGCATTCATGAGCAGTCGGTTGTTAATATCGGCATCGAATTGCTGATTGTAGTCGCAAATCATCTCCATGGTTATCGGTCTATTCGGCATCATCTAACCTCCTAAATTCTTTTCAACACCATGCTATACCTACTGAAAGCAATTGTAAAGCATTTCCAGTGAGTTGTTTAAATTATGAATAAAATGAACTGCACTTGAATTAACTTATGAAAAGGCATTGCACATTTTAGAATAAAGACAGCACTATATTAAAGTGATATACTTGTATTTGAAAGTCATTGACATAATTTTGAAATTAATGGGAACAATATCAACAGATAACCGTCCTATAAGTAGTAAATACGGAGGTGGAAACAGATGAAGTTTAGATTTAGTGGAATCATTGTGATCATTATGATTAGTGCCCTGGTTTTGGCGGGTTGTACAGAAGGCAGCCAGGGGGATCTTCCAGGAGTTGATTTAGGCGTGTCTTTAGCTAACGAAGTCTTTAATACAATTGATAATATTCGTTCCAATATCGCTGTTGGGAATCAAGAGATCCAGGGAATTAATAAACTTGGATATGACTTAACCCAAGCTATTTATCAGAAGTCTCAAGAAAACGTTATTTTCTCACCCTATAGCCTAGCCAACGCTATGGCCATGTTAGCAAATGGCGCTGAAGGGGAGACTCAGACAGAGATTCTAAATCTCCTTGGCGTTGATGCTGCAGATTTGAATATGAGCTACAATGAAATCATCAACCTGTTGAATAGCTATGGTGAAGAAAAGAATCTTGGCGATACAGAGGAGGTTCAAACAACACAGTTGAACACCGCCAACTCGGCTTGGTTTAATAAAGACCTACCTATTAAGCAGGCTTATGCGGATGAGTTAAAAAAGTATTTCGATGCTGAAAGTCTTAATGTTGATTTTGCTGCAGAAGATACCAAAGACATCATGAATGCGTGGATTGAAGAAAAAACCAATAACCTATTAAAGGACACGATTGATGAGACTAACCCAGATGATGTGGCTTATTTGATTAATACACTTTACTTTAAAGGAACCTGGTTAAATGAATTTGATGCTGCTCTAACAGAGTCAAAACCATTTCATGTGGATGATAATAACGATGTCATGGTAGATATGATGCAGGGCACTCTCGATATCGAGTATTATGAGGATGAGCGATGCCAAATTATCGGTTTGCCTTATTACGATGCAGTTATGTATGTGGTCTTACCGAAGACAAGTATTTCTGAGTTTATGGATATTGGAAAATTTGCGGAACTTGATGCCATGATTAAAGAGGCTAATCAGGCAGAAGTAGAAATCAGTTTTCCAAAATTCAGCTATAAGAATTCAAACCAACTTAATACTTATCTAATGGACATGGGAGTCCAAAAAGCATTTGACGCTGAAAATGCTGAGTTTGGTAAAATCACGGATCTTGATATCGTTGTCAGCAAAGTATTTCAAAATGCTACAATTGAAGTGGATGAAGTGGGCACAGAAGCCGCCGCAGTGACCGTGGTACAAATGGTCTTGACCGCGATGCCAATGCCTTTAGAGCACGAAGTATTCAATTGCGACCGTCCATTTCTCTATGTGATTAAGGATAGCCGTTTAGGTGTAAACTTGTTTATGGGCGTCGTGAATAATCCTCAATACGATCAGAAATAAATCAGAATATAGCACGCAGGGTCCAGCCAACTGGACCCTGTTTTTGAGTTTGATTGCTGTAATACGTATGTAGAACAGCAAAGCAGTTGTGGTCCATTTTCGGGTTAACAAGGAAATCCGCTCGTCAGTCTAGCAAAAGCCTATTATTATCTGTATAATCAATGGTGGTATTAAGATGGGTTTTTCAATTAAACAGACACACGCCTGGGGGGATTTAGTGATGGATCAAGGACGAATTCGTTGTAAATTATTAATGGAACGCGTTGTTTCAGCAGATGAGGCAGCGCTCTTAATTAAGGATGGCATGCGGGTAGGTACGAGTGGGTTTACGCCGAGTGGGTATCCGAAGGCGGTTCCTTTGGCCTTGGCAGAACAAGTGCGCGCTGGTCGCAGGGTTCAAATTGACTTGTTGACAGGGGCATCGGTGGGACCAGAATTAGATGGTGAGTTAAGCGACTTAGGCGTGATTAAACGGCGGGTGCCTTATCAAACAAACCGATCAATGCGCAATGCAATTAATAGTGGCAAGGTGGCCTATTTAGATCAACACCTCAGCCATAGTCCACAACAAGTGCGTTACGGCTTCCATGGCAATCTTGATGTTGCAATCATTGAGGCTTGCTCAATCACAGAGACGGGAGGGATCGTCCCGACGACTTCCCTTGGAAATTCACCAACATTTGTACAGGAAGCCGATATCGTAATCGTAGAGATTAATACAAGCCAACCGTGTGAGATGGAGGGGATGCATGATATTTACATCCCGAATGATCCACCTAATCGCGGACCTATTCCTATTGTAAATCCTGGGGACCGTATCGGTACCACCTATATTCCCTGTGACCCTGCAAAAATCAAGGCTGTCGTGATAACAGATATCACAGATAAAGTGCGGCCACTGGCTCCTTTGGACGAACAGAGTCAAGCCATGGCGCGCAACCTGATTGCCTTTCTTCAGCAAGAACGAATAGCGGGGCGCTTGCCAGAAGAGTTGCTACCTCTGCAATCCGGCGTAGGCTCTGTGGCGAATGCTGTACTTGCTGGGTTACTGGATTCGGATTTGGAGAATTTGGTTTTTTACTCAGAGGTTATCCAAGATGCAGCACTCGATATGATTGACGCCGGCAAATTCATCGTGGTATCTGGGACTTCGATCACACCTTCAGAAGAAGGCATGAAGCGGTTCAAAGAGAAGATTGATTTTTATAGTAAGCGAATCATTCTGCGTCCGCAAGAAATAAGTAACAATCCCGAAATAGCACGGCGCCTAGGGGTTATTGCAATGAACACGGCACTGGAAGTGGATCTTTACGGCAATGTCAACTCAACCCATGTGATGGGTACAAAGATGATGAATGGGATTGGTGGGTCGGGCGATTTCACACGAAATGCATATCTGTCAATCTTTGTAACTAGTTCGATTGCCAAAAAGGGGGATATTTCTTGTATCGTTCCTATGGTATCCCATGTCGATCATACGGAACACGATGTCTGTGTGATTGTTACCGAGCAAGGGGTAGCAGATCTACGCAACAAGTCACCAAAAGAACGGGCACAGGAAATGATCAATAATTGTGCCCACCCCAGTTATCGAGAACAACTACAAGCCTACTTTGATCAGGCTTGCACAGTGACAGGGAATGCCCATACCCCACATCTCATCGGTGAGGCTTTAGATTTCCATAAACGGTTTGTTGAAACGGGTACGATGCGTGTATTAGAGTAATAATGACTCAGGCTTGATCTTCCAGGTGATCGTGAGATGGATCAGGCTGGAGAGGCAGAAGTGCATTTATGAGTGGTTGCTATAGATTTATTCTGCAAGTGAGGAACCTCGTATGAGAGGTTCCTATCGTATATTCGGACTCAATCTAACCAATGTAAGCAAATGCAGTTGGATTCCTATGCAGGATACAGTTATATAAATAATTGACAGGGGTGGTCTTAATATGGGTTTTGATAAGGTAGCAGCTGTAATATTTGAGGGTGGGAATCCTGGCAGTCAAATCGAACAGGACATGGGCATACTTCGTCAAGCTATAGTGAAAGATAATATTGAACGCTTTCGCCAAGTTCCTGAAATTGACAAAATAATATTAGTAACGAATTATGTCGAGTTGCGTAATACTGTGGGACCAGATATCGTTGTGGATTTTGATCACGAGCTATTTCACTTTGGCAAACGATTGCAAGAAGTCATCAATAAATACGATCTTGAAGCGGTGTTTTATATTGGTGGGGCGGCTGGTCCACTATTGAATATTACTGAAATTGGTG
>CAZVAO010000120.1:0-6306 GCA_964625175.1 uncultured Clostridiaceae bacterium | reverse complement strand
GAAACACCGGGGACGGTTCTCCTGTTACACAATTGAAACAAAGGAACCGAGATGTATTGTAATAAAATGTAAAATAGTGTAAAATAAAGTAAAAAAAGAGGTGAATAAATGCCAAGAGAAGCAAGAGAGGAAAGCGCTACGAAGTACTATCATGTCATGCTCCGAGGGATAAACCATGCTCGGATTTTTAGTGATGGACGCAGTAAAAATTTGATTATTGAATTGTTAACAGAGCAACAGAGAGAAGGGAAAATCGCAATTGTAGCCTGGTGTGTAATGGATACCCATATGCATGTGCTCATACATGCGGAAGTCAGCCAATTATCTAAAGCTATCCAATCAGTTGGTATTCGGTATGCTCGCAATTTTAATAAAGTAAATAAAAGGATTGGAACTGTCTTTGGTGATCGCTTCAGAAGCGAGGTTATAATTGATGAAGCTTATCTTTTGGAAGTAATCCGATATATACACAACAATCCTGTAAAAGCGGCATTAATAGATGACCCGATCGAGTACCTTTGGAGCAGTTTTAGGGAATACTTCAATAGGGGTATGCATCTATCTGATGAGCAAAAGAACTTGATTGAGGCACGTTTTGGGGATAGAAGACAATTCGAAAAATTTCATGTAGTGTTAGATAAAAAGAAGTATTTGGATTTATACGAACATGATCCACAGAGAGAGCTGAATGAATGCACGGGTATCATAGTTGACTACTTTGAACGATTTCGAATTGGGAGCTACGCTCAGCTGTACGGTAATCGGTATCAGATGGGGGAGTTGTGTAGCACACTGGTTAGAGATAAGGGGCTGTCCCTTAGGAAGACTGCTGAGTTGCTTGAGACATCATATAGCCGAGTGAGGAATGTGATCCGCTTCTACCAATCTAGGTTTGAGTAAGGAAAAGACATGTCCCTGGTTGTGCGATAACGAAACATTGAGAACCGTCCCACTGTTTCACTTTCGAAACACCGAGAACCGTCCCCGGTGTTTCTAGATGTGAAAACCGCAAAAAAAGAGACCGCAGAGTGCAGTCTCATGGATAACAGAAAAGTTACATTTTTTCCAAAGTGAAAATCGGTTTGATCTCACCGACGATATCTTTACGATGGTTGCGGGTCTTTGGATTATGGAAATCCTTGAGGGCTTCTTCTTGTTCAGGTGTGAGCAGGTTGAGTTGCTTCAATACTTCAACCGCAGCAGCATAGCCATGTTTTCCGCTACCGCTCTCAATTTTAAGAGCGATGGCTAAGTTTTGATCTAATAGTCCAATGCAGTATACACCTTGAGCGCCACTCTTGTTCATCCAAACACCATTCCCAGCATCTATTAAAGCGGTACAGAAACGACCGGTTCCAGCAATTTTTGATGGATTATTGACCATTGCTTTGGCAATTTTCTTAGCGGCCACTTGGAATTCGGGACTGAGATACTTTGGAGTAGAGATATTAGCCCAAGCACGTGCCATTTGGTAAACGGATAGGCCATGCACAGGAACGCCACAGCCATCGATTCCAATGATGATATCCTCAGGTTCCATACCAGCGCAGGTCGCCATGGCTTTTAGCATGGCCTGTTGAACGGGGTTCTCAATTTCAGTGTAATTATCAGTTGGCCAACCCATTCTCTGAGCCAGTGTCAGCATGCCTGAGTGTTTGCCTGAGCAATTGCAATGCACTTCCGAGGGTGTAATCCCTTGGCGGACTAATTCATCAGCTGCGGGCCGATATAAAGGTGGATGGGAGCCACATTGCAGATAGCTTTCATCAAGGCCGATTTTTTTAAGAATAGAACGGACGGTGTCGGTATGTTCAACCTCACCACTGTGTGAAGCGCAAAAAATAGCCATTTCATTTTCTTCAATGCCGAATGCTTCAACGGCACCAGATGCCACAACGGGTAAGGCCTGAATGGGTTTAGCAGAAGAGCGGATGAAGGTGACTTTATTTACTGGGTCTCCAGCTTTATATAATAGTTCGCCCTCAGCATTGACAACTGCAATATCACCGCGATGAATAGATTCAACTAAGCCGCCACGTATTTCGTGAACTAATTCAATACTCATTTGATCTCCTCTTTCTTCTAAGCGCTTGTTTCCCACAAATTAATGTAGTTCAGCACAACCTTAGAACAGTTCTTCGTTCTATATTATAACTGAAAATGGTATAATACAATAAGAAAAAACGCAGAAATTTGGCGAGGTGAGCAAAAAAATGAATGTAAATTTGTCAGATTTGATGACTTATCGAGAAATTAGGCAGCAACCAGCCGTATGGCGCACGATTGCTCAGCTCAATTTAGAGGACCTTCATCAATCAATCGATTGGCAACAACGCCGTATTATTATCACTGGGGCAGGAACATCGGCCTTTGTTGGGAAGTGTGCAGCGTCTTTTTGGCGTCAAAATGTTCATGAGCGAGTCGAAGCCATTGCGACGACCGATCTGGTCATTATGCCACAACGTTATCTCATCAATCAGCCAACATTGCTGATCTCATGCGCTCGCTCTGGCAATAGCCCTGAGAGCTTGGCTTCAGTGGAAATCGCGGAACAATTGATTGACGACATCATCCATATATTTATTACCTGTAATAAAGACGGGGCCCTATGCCACTATGCTGTCGAACATCCGAATACTCATCTGATTTTATTGCCGCCAGAGACGAATGATCAAGGATTTGCAATGACAACGAGCTTTACTGCAACGTTATTGACACTATTGCGATTGGCGAATCCAACAATACTCACGTCTGCTGTAATTGAAAAAATCTGTAGGCACGGGGAACAATTATTAGCAAACATGGAAGCATTATGTGCGCCTATCCTGCAAATTACCTTTGAACGCTATGTGTGTCTGGGTGATGGGCCGCTTGCCGGACTCGCACAAGAAGCGGCCCTAAAACTGGCAGAATTAACCGCTGGTAGGGTGGCGACACTCTATGAGACAGCATTGGGTTTGCGTCATGGTCCCAAAACATTTATTAATGCGCAAACGCTAGTGGTCCTCTTACTCTCGAATGAAGCCTACGCACGCCGTTATCAGCTCCATCTATTGGACGAACTGTTGCGTGACGGTGAGGCTGCGGGGCTTGTTGTAATCAGTGGCACTAGGCTGAAGGATTTCCCTAACATTTATCAAATAATTACAGGGGATGACGGAATATTAGATGATTTTCTCTGCTTCAATGCGATTCTATTCGGTCAGATGCTGGCAGTGTTGAAATCACGACAATTAGGTATCCATCCCGACAACCCCGTGCCATCGGGTACGGTGAATAGAGTTGTTCAAGGAGTCGCAATATATCCGTATGATCAAACTGAGGAGGAAGTGCAATGAGTGTATCAATCGCCATAATTGGAGCCGGTCAACGCGGGAAAGATGTGTATGCCACCTTTCTGAAGCAGTATTATCCCGAAGTGAAGATTGTCGCAGTAGCAGAACCTGATCAAACCAAATGTACAGAGATGCTCAAGACATATGGTGTGCCCGTGGAGCGCGTCTATCGCAGCTGGGAACTGATGCTGGCCGAGCCCAAGTTCTGCGATGCAGTGATTATAGCCACTCCGGACCATCTGCATTTCGCTCCTGCTAAAGTGGCCATAGAGAAAGGCTACCATCTCTTATTAGAAAAACCAATAGCTAATCACCTGGAGGAGTGTGTGGCTTTAGCCGAAATGGCACGAGGCAGAGACCAAATTTTCATGGTTGGTCATGTTTTGCGCTACACACCTTTCTTTACAAAACTGAAGCAATTGCTTGAGGACCACGTGATTGGCGAGTTGATGACTGTGCAGCATACGGAGAGCATCGGCTATTTTCATTTCGCTCATAGTTTTGTGCGTGGCATCTGGCAGAGTGAGCAGACATCGAGCCCACTCATTTTAGCTAAATCCTGTCATGATCTCGACATATTATTGTGGTTAATTAACGCTGATTGTCGCAAATTGACTTCTTATGGGAACCTCCGTCACTTCAAGGCGGATCAGGCACCAATAGGAGCCGGAGAAAGATGCCAAGCGTGTTCTGTTGAACGAGATTGTCCTTATTCTGCTCTTAAGATTTACCCACCTTATCTCGGTGAATGGCCAACTACGGTTGTTTGCGCTGAGCAAACCCCTGAAGCGTTAGACGTGGCGTTACGCACAGGCGATTATGGGAAGTGTGTTTACGCCAGTAATAACGATGTGGTAGACAACCAAGTGACCATATTTGAGTTTGAAAATGATGTCACCGCAACATTCAATCTATCCGCCTTCACGAATGAGATTACGCGCACCAGTAAGTTTATGGGAACCCTCGGTGAAATCCGCACTGATTTATTGCAGAATGAAATTGAAGTCAGACTTTTTGGCAGTGATGAAAAACAGGTGATCTACCCAGAGTCCATCGCAGGCGGTCACGGTGGCGGAGATGGTGGGTTAATCGCTGATTTTGTTGCACTCCTAACTGGTCAAGAAGGGCTCGCTCTGACATCTATTAATCAAGCCGTACAGAGTCACGTGTTGGCGTTTGCTGCCGAAGAATCTCGTCGAAAGGATCGCTCGGTTCACATCAAAGACTTCTATAAGAGCGTGTTGGGCCAATGAAATATTATTTAGGAATCGATGGCGGTGGAAGCAATACCGATTTTCTGCTAACCGATGAAGAGGGCGCGGTACTTTCTTTTTACCAAACCACAACCTGCTATTATGGTCAGGTTGGGCTGGATGGGTTTGCAGCTGCATTGGAAGATGGTATTGCCAATGTTTGTGCCGATGTAGAGATCACCTCTAAGGCGTTAACGACCTGTTTTATCGCTGCGCCAGGGTATGGTGAGAGCCCTGAGGCTGAGCAGTGTATGAAGCAGATCGCCCGACAGCTATTGGGGAACATCCCCTGGAATATTCAAAATGATGTGATGGCGGCTTGGGCCGGCGCATTGGGTCTGCAGCCAGGGATTAGCATTTTAGCAGGAACAGGTTCCATGGCTTATGGCCGTGATGATTTAGGAAAAGCGGAACGGTGTGGGGGCTGGGGACATCTTTGTGGTGATGAGGGATCGGCTTATTGGCTAGGTCGCCTGGCGCTTGAGTTGTTTACGAAACAGGCGGATGGTCGCTTGGAGCGCAGCCTGCTTTATGATTTAATGCGGGAGACCCTTCGGTTAAAGACGGATTTCGCTATTATTGATCGAACAATTAAAGAGTGGCAAGCGGAACGGAGTAAAATCGCTGGATTGGCGCCCCTTTTACATCGGGCGGCTGCGATGGGGGATGAACAAGCGCAACGCGCTTTTGCTGGCGCGGCATGGGAACTCGCCCTTTTGGTTGAAACATTGGTAGACAAATTAAATTTCCATGAGCGCATCAAAGTATCCTATGCCGGTGGAGTATTCCAGGCAGGAAGTTACCTGCTAGAACCATTGAAATATGAATTAGCGCAAGTCGACCAACGTATTGTTTTACAGGCTCCGCAGGTTTCCCCTGTGAAGGGAGCGGTATTACTCGCCAAACAATTAGATCATTCATTCGATAATCCTCTCTTCTTAGAGAGACTGCAAGCCAGTCAGGTGCGGAGGTAGAAAAGTGGCACAATCAACAATGAAGAAAATATTAAATAACGCATTGCTTTACCATTATGCGGTGCCTGCTTTTAATGTCTATAATATGGAAACAATCAATGCGGTAACCGCTGCGGCCGAAGAACTCAATTCGCCCTTTATACTGGCTATGTCACCTGGTACGGTGGAACATATTGGAATGAAGCTGGTCACTGTTTTAGCGCGCAATATTTCATGGCGCAGTAAGGTGCCCATGTCATTGCATCTCGACCATGGGCATGACAGCAATTTTATACGTGCCTGCATTGATGCGGGCTTTGATAGCGTCATGATTGATGCCTCAACCGACAATTTTGAAAAGAACATAGCCTTAACTAGGGATGTGGTAAACTACGCTCGTGGGGGCGTTTTTGTAGAAGCAGAGCTGGGTTGTATCGGTGGATTTAACACGGGGACCAATACCCTAATCTCTAATGATTGGCTAACGGATCCAGATTGTGCGGCATCATTTGCTGCCAAAACCGGAATCGATGCGCTGGCAATTGCGATCGGAACGCGGCATGGCCCCTACCGCACAACGCCTGAGTTGGATTTTGAGCGTTTGCGCACAATCAGGGAGCGGGTAAGCATTCCTCTTGTCTTGCACGGGGCATCGGGCTTGACCCCAGAGCAAATCCAGCAAGTGGTGGCAGGAGGAATCAATAAAATTAACTTTGCGACGGATCTCAAAATAGCATTTACCAATAGCCTCCGTGATTGGCTGAC
>CAZVAO010000119.1:0-6370 GCA_964625175.1 uncultured Clostridiaceae bacterium | reverse complement strand
ATTGGGGAATAAAGATTGCTAAAATAAAACCAAGACTCAAGCCTGCTACGACCAAAGAGCTCGTACTCACAGAGGCTTTGTAATTCCGTTTTCTGAGGAAAATACGTTGAAAATCGGCAATGGCTAAACTGATCGCTGTGGAAACCAAACTTCTAAGGCGCGCAGAAAATGAAAATGCCATCATAACCGCATAGAGAATCAGCTGCAGGTTGCTTTTAGCGATAATTGAGATCAATAAAGCCATGGCCATACCAACCATCGGGGCTCCAAAACGAGCCTTACCTGCCTTACGCAAACACTGTCCTAACCATAGGGGTATCGAAAGTAATTCCCCAAGAACTTTGCCAAAACCGCGAGTTCGGCCCTTGCGCCACAGTTGAACAAGGAACATTGAGGCAAGTGTCCAAAATGTTATCGCTCCCGTTTGGGCATCTTTGACATTAAGCAAACCCGAGAGTTTGTTGCCTGCGTCATACCAGAATCCCTCGTTCCCATCAACAAGCAGATAGGTATGTACAACTAGAATAATTGTTCCTAACAAGGCAGAACGGAGGAGATTTTTGAAGAACATTTTAGGTAGACCTTTAACGAAGCCTACCACCAGCATTTTGATAAACTGGAAGAAGGTTTGCGGTTGCTGCTGTGATTTTTTTGCCATTTCTCTACCTCCTTTTATTATTTCAAACGGTGGCCATACACTTCGCGCAACATATTGCGCAACGCTTTATTAATGCTTAAATCCGTTGTGCTAATTTTGTATTTTTCGCTACCCGTGCGGATCTCTAATCGGGTCGGGGTTTTATTATTATCCTCATCGTGACTGTGATGGCCAAGTCGCAGTTTCGCACCCGTTACATATTGATGGTAAATAGAGAAATTCTCACGATCCTCTTGCAGACTGGTTTCAATATCCTGTTGTTGATACATCTCAATAAAGCGCCTAGAGACTTTCAGTGCTTCCCCCATTCTCTTCAGCATGCCCAGCCCAGCCGCTTTTGCTTCTTCATTAATCTGCTTACTGAAAGCAGCCATTTTCTTCTGATCATATTTAATCAGTGCTAGCCGTTCCGCAGTAATGAGGAATATCATGGATTTAGAACGCAAAGCGCCTGTTTTAAGATTCCCCATAAAAGCAAACAGCACAGGTTCGCGCTTAATGGTGGGCTCTGCAACGCTTTTCACTGGGCGACTCTCTCTGCGAGGATCGGTCCCTAAGGCATTTCCACATTTATAGCAAAACTTATCACTATCTTCTAATTGTGTGCCACATTTTGTACAAAACTTAGACATTAATCTCCCTCCAACTCAATGGTATAACCTACTCATTTATAATAAAAAAGAGGCCCAGGTATTTGAGCCTCCCCATCATCACATTAGTTAATTGCGACGGATTGCGGGCTCTACACCCTCTGGAATTGGGCAAATATAGGTTCTGCCATCCAATTTCTCGATCAATTCTTCTTGGGCTTTTGTGATTAATTCAGGATTTTTCATTATCTCAACCGCAGCTAAGGCTAATGTTTTACCCGCTATTAATACGCCCTTATGAGCGATTCCGGTATTATTCTGAGCAACATACTGCCAAGAGTGCCCTGGCGTGCCTATCGCACAACCGACTCCCGAGAATTGGGCAGTCGGGGTAACCCAACTCACATCTCCTACGTCCGTAGAACCAGGCATGGCCTTGTCAATTTTGACATAAGGCACCACTTTATCACAGATATGCTGCGTTTCAAGGTAGTTGAGAAGCTTGCGGCCTTCTTCGTCAACGAGTGGTTTCAATGTGGCAAACGGGCTAGCCGCCTTAGGGAAGGTCTTGCTAATTTCTTGAGCATAGGTTTGCTCTTCGGCGGTATATTCAACATCAGCAACCACTTCTTGTAGTTTATCATAGAGCACATCTCCCAAAACACCGTTAGGAATATAATTTGAACAGCCCTTATCAAAAACAATCTCCAAAGTGGTACCCGTCATGAGTGCGGCACCTTTGGCAATGTCATTAATACGCTCATACATATCACGTACATAGTCTAATTGCGGAGCACGCATCAAATAGAGCACTTCGGCTTCTGCCTGAACGACATTGGGGGCAGAACCGCCAGAATTCAGAATCGCATAGTGCATACGTGCTTCAGGGATGACATGCTCACGCAAGAAGTTAACGCCAACATTCATCAGTTCAACTGCATCAAGAGCAGAGCGACCTAAATGAGGCGCCCCAGCCGCATGGGCAGCGCGACCATGGAAGCGATAATAAACTTGGAAATTTGCGAGACTACTCGTTGTCCAGACTGAGTTTTGACCACCTGGGTGCCAGGTCAGTGCAGCATCTACATCATCAAACAAGCCAGCACGCGCCATATACGCTTTCCCTGAGCCACCTTCTTCTCCTGGACAGCCGTAATAACGGATGGTGCCACTCAATCCTTCTGCAATCAAATATTCACGCACAGCCATAACCGCCGCCAAAGCACCCGTGCCAAGGGAGTTATGGCCACAACCATGCCCCGGCTCACCACTAACCAGTGGCTTGTACTCTGAAACACCACCTTCTTGACTTAAACCCGAAAGCGCATCGTATTCACCCAGAATACCAATGACAGGCTTGCCATGACCAAACTCTCCGACAAATGCCGTTGGCATATTGGCAACACCTTTTGTAACCGTAAAGCCTGCTTTTTCGAGTTCTGCACATAACAAGTCTGCCGATTGATATTCTTCAAATCGAGTTTCCGCATAATCCCAAATTTTGTCATTGACCTCGATGAATAACTGCTTGTGATCATCAATGTACTTTTTCATATCCATTTTTAGAGACTCCTCTCATATCTTATTATTTAAACGTTCCATAATCATTGCTAATTCCCTGCAAAAACCCCCATAAGACCCCTAAAAAAATTATCGCACTGAAGTCTCCCGCGATCCGAGTTCTCATTTTATGCAAGAAAACTTCACGGCTCTCTACTAACCTTGCCGAAAGATTTGAGGGAAAATCGAACCCCCTCCATCTGATCTGATGTCAAGACTATTGGCGATGGATGGCTGGTTCTACACCGTCGGGAATCGGACAAATATATTTGCGACCATTCATCGACTCTTCGAATTCTGCTTTGGCCTTGGCAATTACGTCTGGACGCTGCATCAATTCAACCGCTGTCAAAGCCATTGCCTTACCGGCTGCCAGCATCCCTTTATGGGCAATACCCGTATTGTTTTGTGCAACAAATTGCCAGGAATGGCCTGGTGTTCCAAGAGCACAGCAGGTTCCGCGGAATTGAGCGGTGGGCGTTACCCAGCTGGTATCCCCAACATCGGTGGATCCGGCACTCGCTTTCATACCCATGAGGTAAGGAAGGACCTGATCACAGATCGTCTTCGTTTCCAATTCCTTAGCCAACTGGCGACCCGCATCATCCATCAGTGGTTTCATCTTGTCAAAGGCACCCTCTGCTTTGGGGAAAGTTTTGCTGATTTCATCCGCATAAGCCAGTTCTTCAGCGGTATAAACCGTTTCCGCAACCGCTTCACGCAGCTTCTCATCCATGATTTTGCCGATCGTGTGATTCGCAATATAATTAGAGCAGCCTTTATCAAATACGATATCCAGAGTAGTGCCTGTCATCAGTGCAGCACCGCGGGCAATATCATTCACACGCTCATACATATCACGCACATAGTCCAGTTCGGGCGCACGCAGTAAATAGAGAACTTCCGCCTCAGGCTGTACAACATTAGGGGCAGAACCGCCGGTATTGAGAATTGCGTAATGCATACGCGCCTCGGGAATCACATGTTCGCGGAGGAAGTTAACGCCAACATTCATGAGTGTCACAGCATCAAGTGCCGATCGACCCAAGTGAGGAACAGCTGCAGCATGGGCAGCGCGTCCGTGGAAACGGTAATAAACCTGGAAATTGGCGTTACTGCTCGCAGAACGAACCATGTTAATTCCACCGGGATGCCAGGTCAGTGCGGCATCCACATCGTCAAAAAGACCAGCACGTGCCATATACGCTTTCCCTGAACCGCCTTCTTCCCCTGGACACCCATAATAGCGAATCGTGCCACTCAAACCTTCAGCAATTAAATATTCACGTACGGCCATAACCGCTGCCAAAGCACCCGTGCCGAGGGAGTTGTGGCCACAACCATGTCCAGGCTCACCACTAACCAGTGGCTTGTACTCTGAAACACCACCCGCTTGACTTAAGCCAGAGAGTGCATCATATTCACCGAGAATACCGATGACAGGCTTGCCTTGACCAAATTCTCCCACAAATGCCGTTGGCATATTGGCAACACCTTTCGTTACCTTAAAGCCTGCTTTTTCAAGTTCTGCACACAATAGCTCTGCCGATTGATATTCCTCAAATCGAGTTTCCGCATAATCCCAGATCTTGTCATTGACATCAATAAATAGCTGTTTGTGATCATCAATGTATTTCTTAATATTCATCTTCGCATCTCCCCTTCTAATTGTTATTGCTAAATTTCGTTATTGCTGCGTTATCCCCTGCTTAAAAATAAATTTGCACAAAGTTTTTTGCGGTACCGATCTCATACGGGGATGTTCCCACCTCGCCCTAAGCCACTCTAATAACCTTCTAATCAACTACTACATTCTCCCCTAACAGCTAATCAACAGTGTCCTCCACAAAAAGCTACTAAAATAAAAGAAGAACCCCGTAGAGCTCTTCTCATTTGGATTTCATGCTTCATCTGTTCCTTGGCCTTCTAAGTGCAGTGTTAACTTCTCCACTTCAATCGCCACCTCATCCCAATTACTTACTCGGGTAATTGAGGCATCTGGTAGCGGTTTGCGATTATAGGCACAGTCTAATAGAACAACGTGTATTCCCCCAGCAGCTAATTGACAGGCAACTTCATAATTGTCCTCAATAAAAATCGCACAATTTAATTCTAGGGCTTTCGGCAGTTTATTATGGGTTCCCAAAACGAACACCTCGCCAGGCAGCTGATATTTATTAAGCCAAGCTGAAGTCGTTTCAGTTAGCCAAGTTTGACGGGCAGTTAAATAGTAGAGTTTGTATGTGTTCGCCCACTTCTGAATGGTTGCTACAACACTAGGGCGAATGTCGGCATTGAAATGCATCTCATTCCCATGATTGCGATAGAAGTGCTCGAACTCTTCCCGACCAATATTGAAGACCTTTAGCCAATCGTATTCTTCACACGAACTGGGCGTATATTGGTGGTTAAAATGCTTATTCATGGGTTTAACCCAAAAGTCAGGCACCGTTAGAGTGCCATCAATATCTATTCCAATGTTAATCATCTATTAAAAACCTCCTGAAGGCATACACTTTTTACTAATGTCATGAAGTAATCGACGGTCAACGACGACTCTGCAATCGGCAATAAATGCGTTAATGGGAACATCGCTAAAATGATTGTCATTGCTAGCCGATATGCAATTGGTTGGGGTAGCGGTTCACTCGAATATTTTCGGCGAATCTCTTGGATGTTTTTTTCAATACGATTAACCATAACGCTCATGACATCCATTACGGACTTTTTAATTTCCATCAGTGCTGGCTGCACGCCATTACGAGGTTGAGCACGCTGCATAATGTGTTGCCAAACAGCATGTTCGTTACCATTCATCTGGTTCTGGATTGCCACCAGAAGCTCATACAATAGCCGCTCAGGATCATCCCCAATCACGTGGGTATCAATCTCTGACCAACCATCCTGCAAATAATTGTGAACGACAGCCGCAAATAATTCTTCCTTATTGCGGTAGTAATTATACAGAGTTCCGACAGCAATATTGGCTTTAGCTGCAATCTGCCGGATATCCGCTTGATCATAGCCTTGACTTCTAAAAAGCTCACTGGCCGCCTTAAGAATCTTCTGATCGAGATCTTTTATTATTTTGGGCATAACAGAATCACCTCATCTTCAATAACACTATCATAAGGAATAAACACCTCTGATGCAACCTATATCCTGCAAATACCTTCTAGAAATGAACCTATTTCATAATCATATCTTAATAAGCGCTTGTGAACTAAAAATAAAGGGCACCCCCTCAACACAAAGGGATGTCCTTCATCATAAAACATTAATAATATTGCTTACTTTGGTAAGATTGTCTACAAGCCTAATGCTTCAGCTAATTTCGATTCAACGAAGCCGATGATGATTTCTCCATCGATAACGGTGGTCGGTACACTGCGACTCTTATAGTCTTTTACAAGCTCTTTGCGAGCGGTAGCATCTTTGTGAATGTCTTTGAGTACATAATCTACCTGATTAGCTGCGAAGTATCGTTTAATCTCCGCGCAGGCTGGTCAACCATCCATAGAATAAAGAAACACTTGTTTAGCCATTAATATCATCCCTTCTA
>CAZVAO010000118.1:2948-6467 GCA_964625175.1 uncultured Clostridiaceae bacterium | reverse complement strand
CAAATTATTGATGAGAAGAACTATTGTGCATTCTTTGAATTACATATTGAACAAGGTCGTGTGTTAGAAGATGCGGGCCTTGAGATTGGAATTGTTGAGGGCATTGCGGCACCAACGCGTTTGAGAGTTGTGATTAAGGGGGTAGAGGCTCATTCAGGGGCTACCCCCATGTTTAGCCGAACCGATGCTCTTGCAGCAGCAGCTGAGGTGATTCTCGCTGTCGAGGATCTGGGGCGCAGCGAGTCAATGGACAAAAGCGTTGCAACGGTTGGCAGGTGTGATGTAATGCCCAATGCCATGAATGTTGTTCCAGGAAGTGTTGAGCTTTATGTGGATATTAGAGGGATTGTTTCAGCAAGCATCCGCCGGATTTATACGGGTTTCCTCTCGCGAATGAATGAAATTAGCATGGAACGGCAGATTGACAGTGAGATCGATGTACTCAGTGCTGAAGAACCCGTCTTGTTGGACAGCAAATTGACCGATATCATCGAACAGTGTTGTAAGGCCTTGAACCTTTCTTATATGCGCATGCCTAGTGGTGCTGGACATGATACCATGAATATTGCCAAAAAGATTCCAGCGGCCTTGATCTTTGTGCCCTGTATTGGTGGGGTCAGCCACAATAAAGCAGAAGCTGTGACCGATGATGATTTGTTGAATAGTTTGAAGATTCTCTATCAAGTCATTCTTGAATTTGTGACCTAAGGAGTGATTCAATGCAAGATATCAATATTGAACTTTCTGAGCCTTGTGATCAACATGCAAATATTGCTAATCTCATTCTGCATGCCCTACCCAAATGGTTTGGTATTGAGAAAGCGATTATTGACTATTGTGAGGCGGTAAAGCAGCTACCTATGATTGTTATTGATCAGCAGGGGAAACCCCTTGGTTTTTGTGCGTTGAAGACACATTATCAAATTAATTGCGAACTATATGTGCTGGGCATTCTGCCTCAATTCCATCGCTTGGGGTTGGGCAGTAAGATGATTCAATTGGCAGAGGGATACTGTCGTGAACACCAAATTAAATATTTGACCGTTAAAACACTGAGTGAGAGAAGCCAAGCACCCCATTATGATCAGACGCGCCGATTTTATCTGAAGAATGGGTTTCAACCCTTTGAGGAATTATTGGATCTGTGGGATGAGCATAATCCCTGTTTAAGTATGATTAAATTAATAGATTTGTAGATGATTATTTGGATGTAAATGGATCGATGGGTTCTGTGCATAAATATTATGGCTGTTTTGGCCAACATAGAAGCTCAGCCTAGATAGAAAACTAATAGCTCCATGAAGATTGAGTGCATAGAGAAGCCTATTGGTGAATGAGTCTGAATTAGTTATTTATTAAGGAGTTGGTAATAAGTTGGATCTAAAATTTGAGTTTAGCGATCCTTGCGAGCAACATTCGCTCATTGCCAATCATATTCTGCATGCCTTACCGCAATGGTTTGACATTGAAGAGGAGAATAAGGAGTTTTGCGAGGTTGTCAAGGATTTGCCTATGATTGTGATTTACAAACAAGAAAAGCCCATCGGGTTTTGTGCATTGAGAGTCCACTACGGAGTTAATTGTGAACTCTATGTCTTGGGGGTAATCCCACAGTACCATCGGTGTGGTTTGGGCAGTAATATGATTGAAATGGCAGAGGACTATTGTCGGGAACGCCAAATAAAGTACTTAACCGTTAAAACATTAAGTGAACGAAGCCAAGACGCTCATTATGTGTTGACCCGTCGCTTCTATCGCAAAAACGGATTTCGCGCATTCGATGAATTTCCAGAATTATGGGACGAGGCGAATCCCTGTTTGTATATGATTAAAGAAATTGATTAAGGATTAGCTCGAAACGCTTGCAACAGGGGGGATTGGATGGCGGCTCGATGTGGACACGTCTGTTATAACTGCGAACTGTATAAAGAGAGGGTCTGTGTAGGGTGTGAAGCTCAGGCCATTCCAGTGTGGGGAGATTCTTGTCCCATTAAGAATTGCTTAATATCCGAGAATTGCCTTGAGTGCCCACAGTATCGTTGTGATTTGCATCGAAAAAATGCTGTAAGGGTAGTGAGTGAAGTGGCCACTAGCCGGCAATTAATGACGTCTTATCCGCAATTTGTGGAGCGAGTTAACGAATTAGGGTTTATGACACTGTGTGAAAACAAATGGGGCTTGCCTGCACTTGACTCTGAAACGTCGGGAGATCGCTGGCATACAGGAGACGCCGCAACCGATCCATGGCTATGGAGAACACAAGCCGTGGAACAGAAGGATTTAGCGTATGGTTGCATCATTGGGGGAATTAGAGGTTTTGTCGCACCACGGCTGTACCCCTTATTCTGGAGCCATTTTCATCCAGTGGAAAGCCTGAAAGCACTATGGGAACAAGGGGCATTAGCTCAACATGATTGGGAAATGTGGCAGCTATTTGAGAAAGAGCATACCTTGGTATCAACGGACATTCGTAAAGCATTGAGATCAAAATTAGGGGTGTCGAAGATGGATCAAGCCCTGCGCAATCTTGAAAAGCATTACTATATTACCGTATCGGGATCACAGTATAAATTGAACAAGCAGGGGCAACCTTACGGGTGGCCAGCTGCAATTTACAGCACGACAGAATCATGGCTAGATGAGAAGTTCGGCATAAGCAATCGGCTATCTCCAGAAGTCGCTTATAAGGAGCTACGCCAGATTTTTATTGATCTGGGGATCAAAGATCAAAATATTCTCAAAAAATTTGATCTAAATTGAAGGGGAAAGCACATTTATTTAGAATTGTCTTAACGTTGTTTTCAACGTAAGTTGTTACCAGAAGTGAATATATCTGCTACATAAAAATTAATTAAAGGGAGAAAAAAATTGACAGAAAAACCGAATCGCCGTTTGTTGCGTCATGAAGTGCCCGTAGAAATGACCTGGGATCTGACCGCGCTCTATGCGACACCAGAAGAGTGGAAGACGGTTCTAGAAAGCATGGATGCTAAGACCGATGCTATTGCTGCCTACAAACCTATTCTCACAAATACCCCCCAGAATCTTTTACAATGCTTGCGTAAGTATGAGGCTGCCCGCATCGACTTGCATCAGCTGGGGGCCTATGCGAGTTTGCGTCGTTCAGGGGACAGCACGAATGCGGAAAATCAAGAAGGTGTGATGGCCTTTGCTGCTGTTGACACGCGATTTCTGGCTGAGACAGCTTTCATTGAATCAGCAATCATCGCTTTGGATGAAGACACTTTCAAACGTATGCTCGACCTAGAGCCTGGACTTGCACCTTTCAAAATTTATTTAGAAAAAGTATACGCCAGAAAAGCACATCAGCTTTCCCCCGAAACAGAGCAGGCACTGGCTGCCCTTAGTGGCTTAGTTAATGCCCCGCAGAATATCTATCGGCTCACTAAATCAGCTGATATGAAATTGGATCCATTTGTTGATGATGAAGGCAACGAGTACGATAACTCCATCAACATGTTTGAGGGACGCTATTCTCGCTCCACCAATGCCTCTGTT
>CAZVAO010000118.1:0-2848 GCA_964625175.1 uncultured Clostridiaceae bacterium | reverse complement strand
TAACTCCATCAACATGTTTGAGGGACGCTATTCTCGCTCCACCAATGCCTCTGTTAGGCGTAATGGCTACGCGTCCTTTGTAAAGACCCTAACGCTTTATAAAAATACCTTAGCGACCGTTTATGGCACCGAAGTGCGCAAGCAAGTCGCCTTAAGTAAACTGCGGGGTTATGATTCCGTTCAAGATATGCTATTGGACCCTCAAGAAGTGACCCGCGAAATGTATGAGAATCAACTGGATATCATCTTTAATGAATTGGCGCCCCACATGCGCAAGTATGCAACACTTATTAAGGAGCAAATGGGCCTAGAGAAAATGTATTTCTGCGATTTGAAAGCAACCATTCCGACGGATTATAATCCCCCTGTATCCATGGAATACATCAGAGAATTGGTCACAGAGGCTCTTGGCGTATTGGGCGAAGACTATCAGAACATGGTTAAGCGCGCTTTTGCAGAGCGCTGGATCGACTATGGAGATAACGTAGGTAAAGGGTCAGGGGCCTTCTGTAACACCCCTTACAACGCCCATCCTTTCATCCTGATGACGTATACGGGTCAGATGCGCAACGCTTTTACAATCGCTCATGAGCTCGGACATGGTGGCCATTTCTACAATGCTACCCGTTCGCAAAGAATCTTAGATGTGCGTCCATCGCGCTACTTTACTGAGGCACCATCAACAATGAACGAAATGTTATTAGCGCAGCATTTATTGAAGCAGAGTGATGATCCCAAGTTGAAGCAATGGGTGATTGTACAGCTACTCGGTACTTATTACCATAACTTTGTCACCCACCTCATTGAAGGGGAGTTCCAGCGTCGCGTCTACACGGCGGCCGAGCGTGGGGTTTCTTTGACGGCTAGTATGCTCTGCAAGACAAGGAAAGATATTATCACCGAGTTCTGGGGTGACGCTGTTGAGATTAGGGAAGAGGATGGCATGACTTGGATGCGCCAAGCCCATTACTATATGGGTTTATATCCTTATACCTATTCAGCTGGACTTACTGCTTCTACCGCTGTGGCCCAACAGATTGCCGAAGAAGGCCAACCGGCTATCGATCGCTGGTTGAAGGTGCTCCGTGCAGGCGGCACCATGAAGCCTGACGAACTGATGAAGGCTGCTGGTATCGATATGACCAATCCTGCTCCGATCAAAAAAGCAGTGGATTATGTGGGTAGCTTGATTAGCGAAGTAATTGAACTGTATCAGACGATTTAGCATGTTATTTATTGTTCTGTTTCGCTGATTCTTAACAGTATGGCAGATTGTTTATGTATCCTGTAAAAAGGTGTATAATGTAAGTAGTATAATTTAGGAGGTTTCTAATGGCAAAACGACTGAAAAGATCTGAAGTTCCAATTGAAATGACTTGGGATTTAACCGATTTGTATGAATCACGCGAGATTTGGCAAGAGAAATTGGCAGCAATGGCGCCTAAAATCGCTGAACTAGCCAGTTATAAAGGCCGTTTGGCGGAGAGTAGCAAAGTACTATTAGAGTGTTTGCTTTTGCTTGAAAAAACAGCGATTGAAATGACTCAACTGGGAACATACGCCCGCCTGAAGCAATCAGGCGATGGCACTGATCCTGTAAATCAGGAAGACACGATGGCATTCTCTGTTGTGAATACTCAATTTGGCGCAGCTTCATCTTTTGTTGAAGCTGAAATTATCGGCTTAGATGATGAGCGCTATCAGGCAATTTTTGAGGAAGAGGAAGAGCTAAAAGACTTCAAAATCTTCTTAGATAAGATTATTAGCAAGAAGCAGTATCAATTATCACCTGATACTGAAGAAGCGTTAGCCGCTATGGGTGAATTGATGACGGCACCTTATCGTATCTATTCCATTAGTAAAGCAGCGGATATGAAGTTTGATTCATTTAAGGATGAAAATGGGGTAGAGTATCCCAATTCCTTTGCCTTATTCGAAGGCAAATATGAAGCACAAGAGAACGAAACGATTCGCACGGAAGCCTACGCTTCTTTCGTAAAAACGCTCAAAGCTTATCACAACACCTATGCCGCTGTTTATGCGACGGAAGTTCGCAAGCAAATTGCTGAACGCAAATTGCGTGGCTATGAGGATGTGTTTGAAATGTTGCTTGAGCCTCAATACGTCAGCAAAGAGCTTTATGAGAATCAATTAGACGTTATTTTCCACGAATTAGCACCTCATATGCGCAAGATGGCTAAGATAAAAGAAAAGCAATTAGGACTCGATCATAAGATTCGCTTCTGCGATCTTAAAGCCCCATTGCCCATCTTTTATAATGCACCTGTTACAATTGACAGTGTCCGCGACATCATCGTGGAAGCATTGGCTGTTTTAGGCGAAGACTATCAGGGTATGATTAAGCGGGCTTTCGCTGATCGTTGGATCGACTATGGCGATAATATCGGTAAATCAACGGGAGCCTTCTGTAGCTCACCTTATGGGGTTCATCCCTATGTCTTAGTTACGTATACGGGAACGATGCGGTCTGCATTCCTCTTGTCACACGAACTAGGCCACGCAGGCAACAGCTATAATGTTCAGCGCGCTCAACGTGTCTTTGATTCTCGCTTATCCATGTACTTCTCAGAGGCTCCATCTACAATGAACGAGATGTTGGTCGCACAGTATCTCATGGGCATGAATGATGATCCTGCTCTCAAGCATTTTGTCATCACTAACTTACTCGGCACCTATTATCATAACTTTGTTACGCATCTTCTTGAAGGTGAGTTCCAGCGTCGTGTATATCTTGCTGCTGAGAAGGGTGTTGCGCTAACGGCTAAATGGCTCTCTGCAACGAAACTGGCGGTCATTCGCGAATTTTGGGGTGACGCAGTAGACGTCG
>CAZVAO010000117.1:0-6642 GCA_964625175.1 uncultured Clostridiaceae bacterium | reverse complement strand
ATATTTGCTTGACGATGCGGTCTTCTAATGAATGAAATGTGATGACACTCAAGACGCCATCCATCGCTAGCAATTCAATAGCCTGCGGTAACACATCTTCTAAGGCTCCTAATTCATTATTAACCATAATCCGAATTGCCTGGAAGGTACGGCGTGCAGGGTGATGGTCCCTCCGTTCACTTGGTGAAAACGCTTTTTTGATAATTTCCGCTAATTGCAGGGTCGTGCGAATTGGTTCTTCTGCTCTGGCTTTACAGATTAGTTTCGCTATTCTGCCTGCCTTCTTTTCTTCACCATAGCGGTAAATATAGGTGCGCAGATCGGTTTCTGAGTAGGTATTAACGACATCATACGCCGTCAACGACTGACGCTGATCCATCCGCATATCCAACTGACCTTCTTGGTGGTAGGAAAACCCCCGCTCGGCCTCATCAAGTTGCGGTGAGGATACGCCTAAATCAAGAATCATCCCATCAATAGAGTCAATACCGATCTCGGATAAAGCGCTGCGTAGTTCACTAAAATTGCGATGAATGAATGTCATCCGACTTTCATCCGACCAACGTGTTCGTCCAGCGGAAATTGCTTCAGCATCTTGGTCAAAACAGATGAGTTTTCCCTGTGGACCGAGTGCCTCCAGAATCCTCTGAGAATGCCCCCCACGCCCGAAAGTGCCATCGACATATATTCCCTCGGCTTTGATATTTAAGACCTCTACAGCGGCATCTAGTAAGACGCTAACATGTTTCATACTAAACACCCCTTAAAAGATTGGATCGAGTTCTTCGGCAAATTTTTCAAAATTCTGGCGATTGCTATCAATGTAGGCTTGCCACGTTTCCGTACCCCAAATCTCTACTTTAGATCCTTGCCCGACAAATGTGACACTTTTCGCTATCTGGGCATGATCTCGCAAGTTTTCAGGTATCAAGATTCGTCCTAACTTATCGCAAACACACTTGACGACAGATGAGAAAATCATACGCTTAAACGACCGTACGCCACTGCGATTATTGGGCATATCTTCAAGACGGTCGCATAGTTTTTGCCATTCGGTAGGTGTCAGCATCAAAATACTATTTTCAAGCCAACGTATAATAACGAGCTCTTCTCCCATTTCAGTGCGATACTGAACGGGGACAATGACTCGACCTTTGCTATCTATACTATGCTTTTTTTCGCCGCTAAATGCGTCTGATTGGATAAAATCTTCCACTATCATCCACCGACTTTCTAAATTGATAGTATTTTCAGTGTATTTTCCCACCTAGTCGTAGATTATCAGCATCTATTCTGTTTGCATAGCGAATATCTGGGTATTTGCATTGATGTACAAAAAAAATGCACCACTTCAAGTGGTACATTCCCATAAATAAACATACGTTCTCTAATCTATAACGCTTGCACCCAAAATACCCCCTAAGGCGATTTTGGTGCGAACAAGTTTTCGCCATAGCTATCAATTGCCACAATAACCGGAAAGTTTTCAAGCTGGAGCCGTTTGACAGACTCTGTTCCTAAATCTGAATAGGCCACCACGGCAATATCACTAATTCTCTGTGCGAGCAAAGCCCCCGCCCCCCCGCAGGCTATGAAGTAAACACCTTGGTGCGCTTGGATCGCATCGACCACCTCTTGGGAACGCGGTCCTTTCCCAATAGTCCCTTTGAGTCCAAATTCCATCAAAGGTAAGGTCATATTGTCCATTCTTGCCGATGTAGTGGGTCCAGCAGCGCCAATGACGTGATCGGGTGGCGCTGGGCAAGGTCCTGCATAGTAGATTGTCTCCCCCTGCAATGCGATGGGCAACTCACAGCCTTCAGCTATCGCAGTGGTTAAACGTAAATGTGCGGCATCTCGAGCCGTGTACAGTGGCCCGCTTAAATAGACGAGCTGGCCGATATGTAATTTTGCGATGTCGTGATCATTGAGGGGTAATTGAATATTCATGATTGAACTCCTATATAATCCTTGTGGCGTGCCGAGCAGAATGACACTGAATATTGACAACCACTGGCAGCCCCGCAATATGGGTTGGAAATGTCTCAATATGAACAGCTAATGCAGTGGTTCTACCGCCAACACCCTGTACGCCGATTCCTAATTCATTAATGCGCCCGAGTACGTCATTCTCCAGTTGAGCAATTGTCGTATCGGCTGATGGCTCAGCCAAATGCCGTAAAAGCGAGTGTTTTGCGAGAATAGCGGCCTTCTCCAAAGTACCACCTATTCCCACTCCAACTACGACTGGCGGACAGGGCTTACCACCCGCTAGGCGCACCGTTTCAACAATCGCATCGGCGATTCCACTTAAACCAGCTGTCGGATTCAACATCCAAGAGCGACTCATGTTTTCACTACCAAATCCTTTAGGTGCAAAATTAATGGTCACATTATCACCAGGTACAATCTGATAGTGGATAATGGCTGGAGTATTATCCCCTGTGTTTTGCCGCGTGAGGGGATCAGCGACCGACTTGCGCAAACACCCTTTTAAATACGCACGGGCTACACCTTCATTGATGGCTTCATCAATAGAACCCCCCACGAGATGAACATCCTGCCCAATCTCCATAAATACAACCGCCATGCCCGTATCCTGGCACAGTGGCCACCCCTTATCTGCTGCAATCGCTGCATTGTCGAGAATTTGATCAAGCATGATACAGGCGAGTGGGTGGTCTTCTAAGGCCCTTGCCTCTTTTATCCTGTCAAGGACGTCCACAGGCAAAAGAGTAGCCGCCTCAATGATCATATCTTCTAATGTTGAGCGAACTAATTCCACATTAACCTCACGCATTATTCATTCTCCTTTGCAAGCTCATCCAGCAACACTTGAATCTCAGCCGCGCTAAAAAGATAACACTCACTGCAATACTGGCAGCATACTTCCGTGTCTTTGGTGCTTTCAGTTGCCAACTGCCGCAAATCAGCCGCACCAACACTTAATAAAACACTTGCTAAGTATTCTTTTGAGCACCGACATTCAAAACGATACGTACTCACATCAGGCAAAATCTTGAGATCGGCATCACCCAAAAGGAATTCTAAAATCTGATCAGGACCCATCCCCTGCTCCATTAGTTTGGTAACACTGGACGCTTCTTTAACTTTTTGTTCGAGTAAATCAATTATTTCATCAGTCGCATCTGGGAGCAATTGCAGCAAATATCCCCCCGCATAGGCGACTTTAAGATCTTGATCCAAGCGGACACCTGCGGCAAAAACCGTAGGAATCTGTTCGGATACCACGTAATAGTAAGCGATATCCTGAGCGACCTCCCCAGAAACCAATTGGGAAGTCCCCTGGAATGGTTCGCCAAAGCCCAAATCTTTGATGACGTAGAGCATACCATGGCGCCCAACACCACCTGCAACATCCAATTTATCCTTGCTTTTCGGTGGGATCAATTCATGGGGATGATCCACATATCCACGCACATTCCCTGCATCATCAATGTTAGCGACAATGGATCCTAAAGGTCCATCACCCTTAATTTTTAAGGTAAGTTGCTGTTTATCTTTTAATGTGCTCCCCATAACTGCTGCGGCAATCATCAAGCGACCTAAGGCCGCTGTTGCCGTTGGTGCACAATCATGTTTACTCTGAGCTGTCCTGACCGTTTCTGTTAAGTCAATAGCAACTGCACGCACTAGCCCATCAAAAGCAATTCCTCTTTTTAAATAATCGGATCCCATTTTATGCCTCCCTATTGCGTTTTGTTCAACTGAGGATGCGCCACAACTCATCACTATCAGGCGGTGCGACCTTCGTCGCTACCCCTTGGGTGAGCATCGTATATTTTTCTTCGTTAACCGTATGGCCAATTATAGATGATCGAATACCTTGCGCTGCCAATGCGGCAATCATTGCCGCTCCTTTGTCCGTAAAAATCAGCATAGAGCCACTCGAAATCAGGCGTAAAAAATCAATTTGGTAGAATTCAGCAATGGCTCTTGTCTCTGGGAGCACTAAAACCGCATCTTCATCAATCACAAACCCACAGCCTGCTGCTTGGACCACTTCATAGAGCGCTCCCAACACGCCCCCCTCTGTGACATCATGCATCGCAATAACCCCCGTCTCAACGGCGATTCTACTCTCAGGCACAACACTGAGTTGTGTGGTGAGAGAAGCAGCACGTGCTAATAGGTCATCTGGAATTTTGCCGCGTAGTTCCTCTAAACGAACAGTCGCTAAAATAGCTGTGCCTTCTATCCCTGCCCCTTTAGTCAACACTATGTCAAGACCAGCGTAGACCGCCTCAGAAACCACATAAGGATAGCCTAATGGCTTACCAATGGCTGTCGTTGAAATCACTGGACGGTTAACACTATCTGTAATCTCGGTATGCCCACCTAGTATATCTATATTCAGCTCCGTTGCCGCGGCACTAGCGTCAGTCATAATTTCGTCAATCTGATCGACTGAGGTTCCCACCGGCAGCAAGATTGTTAACATGACCCCAATTGGTTCTGCCCCATTGGCAGCTAAGTCATTACAAGCTACATGGATGGCAAACCAGCCAATCCGCTCGACTTCCCCTGTTATTGGATCGGTTGACATCACAACGGGAAGCCCATTTGTCGAAATGAAACAGCTGTCCTGGCCTGTTGTTGAATGAACAATGACTTCCGGACGACGCGCCGTTAATTTATCAAGCACCAATTCTTCTAACAGTTCTGGTGGTAATTTTCCTGCTTTCATAATAGCCTCCAACTTCCAACTTTTTTCAATCCTAATTATATCATATTAAGGCCAGAAATATCTTAACGACCGTTCATCGTCTCCAATATCTTAATAACTTAGCTAATATTTAATTCGATCTACGACAGTTCTAGACAACCCTTTTCATTTAATATTAAATTTGCATCCATTGCAAAGGACAAAGACTCCAAGAGAGGCTCTGTCCTTATACAATAATTAATACTATTCGGTTAAGCTAGCACTTTATACTTCCATTCCCCTTTATTGAAAAGCCAGAGATTCAACAAGTAACGAATGGCTATATCGAACATCATCGCAAGCCACACGCCGATGACCCCGTAGCCAAGTACAATGCCAAAAAAGTAGGATCCTGGTAAGCGAATGAGCCAAATTCCAATGAATGAAAAAAGCATCGGCAAACGGGTCACACCCGCCCCACGCACGGCCCCAACCATGACATCCTGCAACTGCTGTGGAATTTGAATTATCGCCATCATCATTAAATAGTAACGTCCTAATTCAATAACAGCTAGATCGGTAGTGAACAGCCCCAAGAGCCATCGGGGAAAGAAGAATAAACAAGATGCAGTAACGATACATAAATAGATACACCACCGCTTAATCTCTTTCACATAACGCTCTGCTAAAGCGATGTCCTTCCGACCGAGGCTTTGCCCTACGAATGTCGTTGCTGCGATTCTGAAGCCATGTCCTGGCATAAATGAAAGCGATTCCGCCGTTAAGCCCAGCTGATGGGCGGCCAACGAATTCGTACCAAAGCCGATAATCCACTTTGTGAGAATAATGGTAGCAAACTGCCAGAAAAGCCCCTGAGCAGCAACTGGTAAACCAATATTCAGAATACGTTTAATATCTTCAAAGTGAACCTCAAAGCGCTTTAGGTGTCGGAAGCTCATCTCATAGTTTTTACGATACATGACCGCTATAGCCAGGGCAGCACAGATGGCCTGAGATATTATTGCACCATAAGCGGCTCCATTAACCCCATACTCCTGAAAACCGAACTTACCAAAAATCAAAGTATAACTGACAGCAATATTAATTAAATTCATGATGAATGCGATGATCATAGGCGTTCGGGTATCACCAGCACCGCGCAATGAAGCACCGACAATCTGCATCACAGCCATAAAAGGCATCCCCCATACGACCAATCGAAGGTAAGAAAATGCGACTTCATAAAGATCACCATCAGCATTAAACCATGTCAAAATCTGTTCGGCAAAAATAAATGCGAAAGTGGAAAATACCAACACAAAAACAATACCGACGATCAGAGCCTGTAATGCAATTCTACGCGCGGTATCATAATCACGGGCACCGACTGAACGGGCCACATAGACCGTAGCACCGGCACCAATCGCCTGAAACACCGTCCATACGATCCGTGCAATGCGGTTGCCGAGGCCAACTGCCCCGATAGCGACCGCTCCAATTCTGCCGACCATAGCGGTAGCAAAAATCCCAACCATCATCTGCAAAACCGCTTCAATGGTCGCGGGCCAAATCATTTTTAGGATATTTTTGCGCAATTCCTTTTGACTAATTATTGCCTGCGGTTGCTCGATCGTCGTATGATCCATATTGCACCTCCAAAATTAGTTCTGTATATACAGCTCTTTATCTGCCCAGTGGCAAAGGTCCAAAAGGTGACACGATTCACATAAAGGCTTTCGTGCCTTACACACCTGGCGACCATGTAGGATGAACCAGTGATGGGCATCCGACCATTGCTTTTGAGGGATTGTTTTCATTAATTCTTGTTCAACTTGCCAAACATCCTGTCCCTCAGCAAATCCCAATCTGCGGGTGACTCTAAACACGTGAGTGTCCACCGCGATTGCATCCTGGCCAAACGCATTAGCGATGACCACATTCGCCGTTTTACGACCGACACCGGGCAACGTTTCCAG
>CAZVAO010000116.1:0-6643 GCA_964625175.1 uncultured Clostridiaceae bacterium | reverse complement strand
ACTGTCCAATGTTACAGAAATATTACAAATATTTCATTTGTGTTAAATAACCCCTAACCCTCTTATATTCTATTTAAAAGAATGTATAATAGAATTAAAGAGAGGTGATGGTCATGGTTAAACGCAATTTAATGAAAGATTTTCTAATAGCAGTCGCTACAACAGTGACCGTTGCGTCTATCCTTAGCGGCGTGTTAAGTGCCATTGCTTAAATTAACTCAGGAATTACACCCATATAACTCAAACAAAAAGAGACAACCCCCTGAAGCGGGTTGTCTCTTTTTGTTATTTCATCATAGTTACTAGATGTCTCCAAAATCAAATCATTAATCGCTAAGGTTGATAATTTGATCATTAAAATGGAGCACCGCTTTCGCAGTCACTAACACAACATGACCACTTATATTGTCTGTCACGTAAATCTTGTTCTTGTTCTGTACTTTGACTGTGTAATCGGAACTGTCGCCTGGGAATACAACGATATCGTTGACATCACAATCAATCTCGTCATTATCATTGTAGATAAAGATGTCCGTGCTACTAGTGCCGCTAACCGTAGAGGCTGTACTGTCTATAATCGCGACGTCGAATCCATTAAACTCGATCACTTCGACATTAGTAATCTGATCGGTTCCCTGATTGGTGGTCACAACGTTAAAGACCCCATCAGAAACAATCTGAATGTGGCAGCTCTCGATGCCATCTGAAACAACGATCGTATCCGTACCCGCTCCACCGTCAATATCATCATTACCGCCCATTCCCTCAATAATATCGTCGCCATCCAGACCCTCAATGGTATCATCTGAGCTGGTGCCAATCAAACTATCATTGCCATCTGTTCCAGTAATCGTTAACGAAATGGGTGCAATGAGTCCAGCAATATCGGTCGATGCGATATCGGAGAATTGGATATTTTCAATATTCGTTAAAGTGTCTGTTCCTTCAGGACCAGATACGGCGTAATCCCCTCCACCCATATCCGTGATTGTATAATCGTCAAGTATGCCAAGATAAACTGCGGTATCTAAACCAGCACCACCATCCAACTCATCATCACCAGCACTTCCTGTGATAGAGTCATTGCCAGAGCCACCATCAATGAAGTCATCACCACCCAGACCCACGATGATATCATCGCCACCTAGGCCATAGATGATATTACCAGAGGCTTTATCGCCGTCTATGACTTCTCCGTAGTCAGTTCCATAAATAACGTTACTAACGACACTCACTAGCGTCGATATATCTGTCGCTGCCAAATCGGCAAATTGAACCAGTTCAATGCTGACTAACGTATCCGACCCATCGGGTCCGGTTATTGTATAAGGATCACTCCCTAAAATGACATACTGAGCGACATTATCATAGAAAACGGCGGTGTCGGTACCAGGGCCACCGTTGATTGTATCATCACCCAGACCCCCATTTAAGGTATCATTGCCATCACCACCGTTCAGGGTATCATCGCCCTGAAGACCCGTAATCGTGTCGCCACCATCCAAGCCATTGATGGTATTGCCTGTGATTAAGTTCCCTACTAAAATATCATCATCCGGTGTTCCATTGATTACAATGTTTGGTGGCGGATTTACAATACTCTCTATGGTCTGAGCCGTTGGGGTATCAGAGAATTTGATTAATTCCACATCATAGAGTCGATCCACACCAACGGGACCACTCACCACATAAGGCTGGAAGCCACTAATCGAATAAGAACTGGCTGGTAGCGTATAGATGGCTGTGTCAGTCCCCGCTCCACCAAAAATGACATCATCATCCGCATACCCAGTGAAGGTATCATCACCACCAAAACCCGCCATTACATCGGCGTTAGGGGTGCCGTATAAATCGTTGTTTGTATTATCACCCTTTATCACCGTCTCTTGCGCATTGATGACCTCGGCAAAGGAGGCTTCAAAATCATTAAAGCGCAACAATTCAATGCTGATTAATTCATCCTTGCCCTCTGTTCCGGTTACCGTATATTTGCCACCACTGTAGTCCAGAACATAGTCAATCCATGATCCTAAGAATAAAGCGGTGTCTGTGCCCTCTCCTCCATCAAGGATGTCATCATCTTGTAAACCAATTAAGACATCATCGCCCCCCAAAGCCTCTAGAGTATCTGGCCCATTCGTGCCAATTAATGTTTCACTTAAATAGGTCCCTTGGTTACCAGCGGCAACTATAGCATGATTATGGCTATCATTGAGCCGGAAATAAATTGTTGTGATATAGAAATCATCCTCATCATCTGGGCCATCGCCATCCATATCACAAAGAAAACTGGTCACAATATCAAAACCTGCTGCTACGGATTGCCATTCGGCTTGCGTATAGACGGGGGCATCAAAATCAAGGATGCTCTTCACCGCTCCATAGACGCGATTACCGCTACTATCAATTGACGGGTACCATATGGATACACACGTTTGATCTGGCGCAGATAGCCAATTACTACCCGACAAGTCGATTCGTGCTGTCAATACATCGACATTGCGATTGGCAGCATATTTACTTAGAATATCGTCGATTAAAGGGTCCCGATTGCTGGGATTAGCGCCACTCCACTCATTCCCAGTGCTTGAAACCTCACTTAGGCGACACGAAGCAGCACTTAATGCCATCGTCTCTTCAGCAACACAGAAAGAACTCATAGCATCAAGCGTCATCGTTATATTTGTTTGGAATTGTTCCCTTTTAACATTGCGATAGGTTGCAAAAACTAAAGGCATAACAATACTGCTGATAATTGCTAAAATACCAACCACAGCCAGTAATTCCATTAATGTAAATCCCTTTTGGTTATTTTTGCGCATGATTGTTCATTCTCCAATCTGTTCTGGTTACAATATATCAAATTTTTCGCCAATTTACAACGTTTTTCGGTTTTGCTTGCCCTCGTTGATTATAAGGCTAGTGACATAAAAAGAATAATTATATTTCACCCGTAATGGTTTTTGATTTATCTTTAAAAACCAAAACAGGCCCCTAATGAGAGGCCTGCTCGTTATTTTTGAATTTTAGAACCTAAAAGGTTGTGCTACCTGTCCATTTCACATTTTTAACATGAATGGCGGGTAATAATGAGGTGTACGTACTCCACCAATCACGCTGCAACTTGCGCTCGGCTGATATCATATCCACATTGCTCAGCATGGTGAGAACACTGTCCGTTAAACGCATATTGAGAAGGGCATGTTTGACTTCGCCATCTTCAATGTAGAAGATGCCATCACGGGTTGTGCCTGTCATGACCACCTCGCGATGCTCTGGGCAATGGGTGTAATGGAACCGCGTCACGAGCAACCCTTTTTTCGTCGCTTTAATCATCTCTTCAACAGAAGAATCGCCTGCTGCCATCACAATGTTAGAGGGACTTTCATAGTTACTGCCTCGACGATATCGCGCATGTCCTGTTGGTTCTTTGCCATAACGCATCGCAGTCGTGTAGTCATAAACAACGCCAGTCGCCACCCCATTTTTAACGATATCGACACGTTTCTTGGGGGTGCCCTCAACGTCAAATGGCATATTGAGTGTTTCAGCATTGTAGCCATCATCCCAGATTGAGATATTGTCACCCATCATTTGCTCGCCCATGAAGCGCGACATATAGGAACGCCCCTCTTCGTAGGGTTGACCGGCAAAGCCAATCATAGCGGGGAAACGGACGATATCTGAAACAGCATAAGGGAGGAAGACAACGTCATATTCACCCGTTGGCAATGCTTGTGGATTCTGCGACATTGCACAACGCGCCACAGCTTCTGCACCAATGGCATCCGCATCAATTCTATTGACATCGCGATTCAATTGATCCGCATAACCCGTTCCACTTGGACCCTCTACAACCGTGCGCAAATAGGCATAGGTGCTGACATTATAGGCTTCGACCCCGAGGGAGTTAACCACTGCCAATTCATCAACGGTTGTCGTATGAGATCCAAAGGCCTTAAAACCTTGGGCATCACAATGTGCAACGATTGCATGCACATCTGCTGCTCTCTGCTCAGCACTATAATTAGCAGTACTTTCATAATAGTTGGCCATTTCAGTTACAGGCATTGCTTCAGGCAAAGACTTAAAGTTGGGGTTCTCGTCTTGAAGCTTCGCTAATAAAGTGGCCTTTGCAACGACCTTGCGAATAGACGATTCATCAAGGCAATTGGTCGTTGCACTACCAATTTTAGTGCCAAAGACCACACGCACTTGAAGTTCTGAATTAACACGATTGAGATTTTGATGAATGGTTGAGTTGGCAAAACGGGTAAGGTTGAAATCTTCACCGATAATTTTAGCCTCGGTTTGATCAGCAGTCGAATAAGCAATGGCTTGTTTCAAAATTGCAAAACATTGATCTTTACCTAGCATTAGTGTCCTACCCCCATTTTAATATTCTTAAAGCGGGCTGGAGCTGAACCGTGGCCAACATGGGCAACTTGTACCGGTTCACCCTTAGCACAGGAAGGCATTCCCCAAACATGCCACTCTTTTTCATTGGCAACTGCATCACAAGAGCGCCAGAAATGCGGTTGTAAATCTGTGTATGCAGGGTTTTTGAGTAGGCGACCGCGCTCACCATCTTTCACCTCGTAGGCGATTTCACAGCCAAAGTGGAAGTTAACGCGCTTATCATCTAAGCTCCATGATTTTGACCCTTCCATGAAGATTCCATCGTTGGTATCTTTGATGATCTCATCGAGGGTCCAATCACCGGGCTCAAGATTGACATTCGTCATCCGCACCATAGGGATATTACGAAATCCCTCAGCCAAACAAGATCCATTACTCAATTGGCCAATTTTAGATGCGGTTTCACGGCAGGTCAAATAATCTTCGAAACTACCGTTTTTAACGATTTGGGTGCGCTGAGCTTTCACACCATCATCATCATAGCCGAACGTGCCTAAGCCACGGGGGATTGTCGCATCAATATTAATGTTCACGTCTTTTGAACCATACATAAAATTATGCTGTTTTTCAGGGGTTAAGAAAGAAGTCCCTGCGAAACTCGCTTCATAACCAAGTACACGATCGAGTTCAATTGGGTGACCGCAAGACTCATGAACCTGTAAAGCGAGTTGAAGTCCACCTACGATTAAGTCTCCCGTAACAACAGGACAAGACTCAGCAGTGAGTAATGCAGATGCTTCGTTTGACAGGCAATGAGCGATTTCTGAAAGCCCTTTGCCTTCTTGGAAATCGTATTTTTCTTGTAAGAACTCGAATCCACCTGTGATATGATCCGCGTACTGACGGCGCTGAACCTCACCATTACCAATCGCCGTTGCGGCCATGGCCAAACCAGTTTCCATTAAATCTTGCTCAATACAATGCCCTTCAGTACTCATAAACAATTTGTGTTGCTTAACCGCATGGAATCGGATCATTGACATTTTTACATCGTCATTCACGTGTAAGTCTTTGTCTAAATCCAGCAAGAAATCAACCTGATCTTCCAGATCCATTTCAAAAGGATCTACCTTAAATGGCGTCGCATAGTAATCCACTACGCCCTCTAAGGGTTTGAGATCGATTGGTTGAGCCTGTACCATTGCACTAGCACGGGCAATAGAAATCGCTTTCTGAACCGATGCTAAAAGTTGCTTTTCATTTATTTCTGCACTAGCCGAGAAGCCCCATGCTCCATTGACCATAACGCGCACCCCGACACCTTTGCTTTCTGATGACGTGATGTTGCTGATGCGACCATTTGCAACCATAATCGGTTGCTTATGGCGATCAACTAGGCGGACATCGGCGTAAGAAGCACCGAGTCTCTGAGCCTCAGCTAAAGCCTGTTTAAATAACTCTTGCAAAAAATTCACCTCCATAAATATTTTCATCCCCAAAATAATCAGGTAACCATCCTATTAGTTCCACAACAAGCCTCTAAACCCTTTTTATCAAAAGAATTAGACGATAATTCTAGCTGTTTGGCAGTATCACCACCTTGATTTGTATTGGATAATGGGCTTCAAGTCGTCTAGTTTCAGAGTTGTTTAATAGGTTAAGAGGTTAAAAGGTTAAAGGGTGGAATGGTGGTACGTTGGAACGTTGGAAGGGCTGAAATGCTCAACTGGTCAAACAAACGTAATTGTTCATTAGTTTAAGAGGGTAAAAGGGTAAAAGATGGAATGTTGGGATTGGTAATCGTTTAAGCGGTTAAATTTTGATGTGCACCTCAATTGCTAAACAACCTTCAGCGGCGTATTGGCGCCTGTCCCTGACCACCGGCCAACTGACCACTGACTACTAAAAAACCCAGCTGGCTACTAAAAATTTTAACCACAAAGAGCACAAAGGGAAAGAAGCGGTATTGTTTACCCCGTCTGGAGCATCATGGGGCCAAACGCAGTTTGGAGCGGTGGCGCAATTGTGCGCTAATGCTAAACATTATGTGTTCCTCAAGCTGGCATACAAAGGAGGGCGTGGAAGCCCTCCACTACAGGGTTGGAGCATAGTATAAAGCGGGAGAAACGCGTGATATTTCTGAGGAGTAGGCGCAGCCGCGACGTGAGAATCTGCTACAGGGCCAGCTCGGTGAATCTCAACTCAAACTTTAGCCTATTAAAAAAAGCACATCTCAAACGAAACTTTGACCCACTAAAAAAGTTCATTATGAGAGTGCGCGAGC
>CAZVAO010000115.1:0-6754 GCA_964625175.1 uncultured Clostridiaceae bacterium | reverse complement strand
TGGCACATTAGGGACAGTCCCTGTTGTGTCACGTTTGGCACATTAGGGACAGTCCCTGTTGTGTCACGTTTGATTAATGTCCGCACCAAGGTGACTTGAAGTATATCCCTTAGAGCGGTTAAAACTCCTCCAAATTTCCATTGAAATAATGTGTTGACAGCCTTTCCTCAAGGTTATATTATGCAAGTAACGAAACACGATAACGAAAAACGATATTAAATAAGAAAGGACTGTTTCCATGGAAATAACAGATAATATTATCGCTAAACGGCTTTTCCGAGGATTCATTTACCTACACATTTTGTATCACGCTTCAGTTGGGCCTTTTTACGGCAGTTGGATGCTTGAGGAGCTTTCGAATCATGGTTACAAATTAAGTCCGGGAACGCTTTACCCAATTCTCCACAGCTTGGAGAACAGCGGTTTGCTGCTACAGGAAAGCCGCAACGTACAGGGGAGGATCCGCAAATACTATTCTATTACCGAAAAGGGTGTGGATGACTATCGGGAAGCACTGCAATTCCTAAGGCATTCTGTGCGAGAGATTAGACTATGAAAAGGAAGGATCCGGAGCATTTAAACCGGTGGGGTGTAGATTATGCAATTTGAATTACCGCAACAGGAGCCATTAGAATTAATATCCTATCTCAAGCGCCATCGAGGTCTGTTTTGGTTAGAGGCTGCTGGAGGAATCATCTACAATACGGTGATTGTCACAGGGCCTATTATCTTAGGGAAAGCCATTGATGCGGCATCACTTCTCATCAACGAAGGGGTTACGACGGCGAGAGTCCAAACGCTCTTAATGTGGTGCTTGCTGTTTGTTTTCTCCACGATTTTCTTCCAGTTCGCACGTTACGTAAAGCGTCGCTATATTCGTAAGATGTGCTTCCATATTCGGGGGGATATGCGAGCAGGCCTCATGTCGCGCACTCTCAATAAGTCGATGTCTGACATTGAACGCGAGTCAGTTGGCGATATGATGAGCCGTACCGTCGGCGATGTCGAGCAGATTGTCTCTACCATAGAAACGACCATAAATGAAGGTTGGGACACCTGGCTATTGATGATCTCGTATTTCGTGGTGCTCCTCTTTTACAATTGGAAGATTACCTTGCTTTGTGCGATCCCCATCCCATTTGCCTTATTTATCGCGGAGAGTGCCCGCCATCCCCTCTATCAATATTCGCTAAAGTCGCGCCAGTTCGCTTCACGCGTGACCTCCCAATTGCGCGATATGGTGAATAGCGTGGCAATTCTGCGCCTTTATGGCAAAGAGCGGGCTGAAAAAGAGCGTTTGGCGGTCTTTGCTGAGGAGCAAGTCCGCTGGAACATCAAAACGGCACTGTTGCAATCGGGCATGATGCCGATCTATTCCTTCTTAGCCTCACTGGGCATTGTTGGTGCAATCGGTATAGGGGGACAACAAGTGATTGATGGTGTGTGGAGCATTGGGACGTTCATTGCCTATTTTACGATGTTCGCTGCTATGGCACGTCGTACTTGGGTAGCCGCTCGGGTATTTAATCGGTGGCATGCCGCACGAGCCTCCTGGCAACGCATCATTGAGAAACTCCAGACAGATGAAGCCGCACGCGAAACTGAGGAGCAAAAAGAGGAACCGAATCAAGTCGATACGCAGTCGAAACAGGGTATTTACGTTAACCATATGCGTTTTTCGTATACGAACAGTTCGCTGGAAGCTTTGCGGGATATCAATTTCAGTGTGCCTTTTGGTTCCATAGTCGGGATCACCGGGCCAGTTGGCTCAGGGAAGTCAGCTCTTGGCTTGGCGCTGACAGGACTATACCCATATAGGGGAAAGGTTAGCTTCGGAGGAGTGGAACTCAGTGAACTGAGTAAGGCAGAGCGCACGGAGTTAATTGCCTATGCCGGACAGGATGCATTTCTCTTCTCTGCTTCGATTGCAGATAATGTGATGTTCAGCAACTCGGAAGAGGCACGAGACCCTGAAAAACTGAAGCAGGTTTTGCATATCTCCGCCTTAAGCGATGATATGGATTTGTTCCCCCAGGGGCCCGCTACTCTGATTGGTGAAAGGGGAGTCCGTGTTTCAGGGGGGCAGCGCCAACGCATTGCTTTGGCACGGGCCTTATATGCCGATAAACCGATTGTCGTGCTGGATGATCCTTTCTCTGCCGTAGATATTGGAACCGAGTACCGCATTGTGGAGCGTCTGCGTGAATCATTGGTTGGGAAAACGGTTTTCCTCTTCTCGCATCGCCTGAATTCTTTCCCCTTCCTTGACCATATTATTGTCTTAAATGATGGGGAAATTGCTGAGCAGGGAACGCATGACGAATTGATGGCGAATCAAGAGATCTACACAAAGATTTACAACGCCCAAGCTTGGCTGGAAGGAGACCGTCATGAAAGCTAAACCATTCTCACCATGGCAATTGGTTCGTGAAGCGGTTAAATCCTCTGGCCCACGCTTGTGGAAGATGTTTGCCTTGGTATTTTTGATTTCGATTGCCAGCATGGTATTGGCCTTTCTTCCTCCCCTACTATTGCGCCAAATCATTGATAATTATCTGAGAGCGGGTATCTTAGCCGGATTATGGCGGATTGCCATTCTGTACTTAGTGGCCTATTTCCTAAGCTCTTGTTTGGAATTCTTACAGACTTTTCTGACGACTTATATTGGCCAACACATGCTTTACGATATGCGTCTGCGCTTAGTTACACATTTATCGAAGTTGTCGATCCAATTCTATAACAAAACACCAGCAGGTGATCTAATCAGTCGCATTACCTCTGATGTGGATGCCATCGATAAGCTTTTTTCCGCGGGCCTAATCAATGCCTTTACCCATCTTTTTGAAGTGTTTGGTGTACTGGCAGCTATGTACGTTATTAGCCCAATCTTATCACTGGTCAGTTTAGCAGTGGTCCCGATTATTTATTGGATAACCAGCTATTTTAGACGCAATATGTATCAAGCACAGATGCTCATTCGCAAATCAGTCAGCCGAATCAATGTCTATTTACAGGAGATCTTTAGCGGAATGCGCATTATAAAATCATTCGGTCAGGAAGATCTCTATATCGAACGCTTCCAGGATCCCTTGGAGAACAGTCTCAATGTGAGCCACCAGGCCGCTTTTTATGTGTCCGCTTTCCCCTGTGTGTTGCAGATTGTGCGGGCGATGATTATTGCGCTCGTGATTTGGCTGGGTGCGCGTACGTCAATAGGCGATACGCTGGCAATTTCGGTAGGTTCACTGGCTGCTATGGTGGATTTGCTGGGGCGTCTGTTGTCACCGATTGAGTCACTTAGTAATCAGATGCAAATTATCCAGCAAGCAATTGCCGGATTAGAACGCGTTGCGGAATTGCTGTCTGTTGAACCCGAAGAGAAAGGCGCCATGGAAACGATTGCCGCACAGATCAATAAGAACAATGATTTGCCAAGCATAGAGTTGCATGATGTCCGTTTCGGCTATGATCATGGCAATGAAGTGCTCCAGGGGATATCTATGACGATTCCAAAAGGTCAAAAAATTGCTTTAGTAGGTCGAACGGGAGCCGGCAAAACAACGATTATGAATTTAATCGCGGGACTGTACGCGCCGTGGCAAGGCCGGATTGCGATTAAGGGCATCAATCCCCATGATTTGGATCCGAACGACCGCCGCAAACTCATAGGCATTGTGCCTCAGCAAGTGGTTGTTTTTGAGGGGAGCATCAAAGATAATATTACCCTGAACAGTGATGATATTGCCTTGGATGACGTCATAGCTGCTGCCCAAATGGTTGGCCTAGACGCTTATATTCAGAAATTGCCTGACGGCTACGATACAATTTTGGGCGCCTTGGGTGTGAATCTATCCTTTGGACAATCACAACTCCTATCAATAGCGCGGGCGATTGTTTGTAATCCCCCGGTCTTGCTCTTGGATGAACCGACGTCACAAATGGATACCATAACAGAAGAAATCGTTTTTAATGCCCTGCGCCAGGCCAGTGTGGATCGAACTATTTTGACCATCAGCCACAGACTCTCTGGGATTATCGACGCGGATAAAGTGTTCATCATCGCCAATGGCGAGATTGTGCAATCTGGACGACCAGATGAGCTCGCCTCAGAGCGGGGCTGGTACCAAGTCTTCAAACAGCTCGAAGATCTAGGCTGGCAAATGAGTTAATCTATCATTTCTTTAAATTGAGGACCTGTCCATATTTCGGAGAAATAGTGTAAAAAGAAATAACCCACCCAAAGATGATGTAAAGTTACTGGTGTTGAGGAAGAAGTATGCTGGCGATGCAGGAAATATCCCCTGAGGACTGAATATAGCCAATAATGGGTTATGAGTGCGGATGAATATGAGGGAGGGGTTTTGTGAGAATAGGTAAGTTTGCGGATTGCTATCAGGTATCTATTGATACGGTGCGTTATTATATGGAGATCGGTCTGTTAACGCCTCTAAAATTGGGAGGCCAATTTGAGTTTGATGAGCGTGTAGCAGAGGATATGGAAATAATCCTCGACCTCAAGGCCTGTGACTTCACGCTCGCTGAAATTAAGCAGATTTTACTATATAAAAAATTGTCACCGCTTGTTTATGATAATGAGCGCAGTTTCAAAAAGGAAATCTATCAGAGTAAGGTCAACCGTATTCAAATGGAGCTCAGACGTTTGGAGGATGTCAATCATACCCTCTTAGAACGTATTGGTATTTTGGAACAAGGCGAAACTGTGGCTCAGCAGGTATTGGGATTCCCTCTTGAAGCGCTAGCGTTATTTGAGTGTCAAAATTGTCATAAGGACTTATCACTTAATGCCTCGAAGATCCTCGATAATCAGGTTATTGAAGGAGGATTGAGTTGCTCGTGCGGCTATAAGCTCACCATAGCAGCTGGAATGGTGCGGGCACCAGAGGCAGATGAATCTGGTGGATCCTTGAGCCAAAATGATGTGTTGGATTATATCGAAGCTACTGCCAGTGAGTATTTTAATGAAATTTACAAAGGAATCAACTGGCTGGGTGACCGCTTCAAAGACCATGATTATAGGGCTAAAGTTATTTTAGATGCAGGGACTGGCCACGGGCTATTTGCCCGCACAGTTTATGATAAGATGGATAGTGGCAGTATCTTAATCTGTAACGATATTGCCAGCGAGAAACTGGTATTTGTTAAAGATATCCTCGAAAAATCAGGAATCAAGAAGAAAGTGGTCTTTTTAGCTGCGGATTTACGTCACCTTCCGTTGAAAAAGCAAAGTATTGATGTCTTAGGGTTGGCATTAACGGCCGTCCATTTGCTGAAATACGATGCGATTGCCATTGACTTACTGGCTGATGTCCTTAAACGACAATCGGATCTCTATGTTGCTCAGTTGGTATTTGAAGCCATCGACCCCAAAAATGAAATTGCTTGGCAACACAGAGCAGAACTAACGCAGAATTTCATCGAGGGCGTTTATTGTCAACAGGGATACGAGCTAATCAAGAGTAATAGGGGGAAATATCTGCCTTTTGGCGGGCCTTATGAGGCGTTTACCTATCCGAAAGATCGGTCATTCCTATACAGCATGGTCTGGCAGAAAAAATAGAATTTCAGAAATGAGCGCTACCGTTGTTGTTCGGAAAAACACTTCGATCGATAACTTATGTAAAAAGAGCAGGGAATCTGCTCTTTTTTGTATAGTAGTAGTTTAATACTCGCAGAATGATGATTTATACTCACCCTGACCAACTGACCAACTGACCAACTGACTAACTGACTAATTGACCAACTGACCAACTGACCAACTGACCAACCGACAGAGGATTATGAATCGGAGTCCTCCATTGCGGAGCGAGATGCAGGAAATGGCTTAGCAAGAATCTGCTGAATTTGTTTGCCCTTCACCACGAAGGCATTCACTGGGCAAGTGTGCACGCAGCGCATGCAGGCGATGCAGTGACCGCTAAATGAGATATGATCCTCTACTAGGGCTAAGTTATCAACCGGGCAGATTTTGGCACAGAGGTCGCATTTGATGCATTCGCTGTGATCCACAGTAATTTTCTTTTGAGCCCAACGATCAATATAGAGGGTAACGAGTTTGCGGAAAGGTCGAATGCTATAGTACATAAACGGGTTTGGAGTATCGATACGCTCAATGTTTTGGGTGAAATAATCAACTAACTCAGCTACAGAGGGTTTGGCTTGTAAGCGAAGTTCAGCAATGTGTGCTTTTGATGGAATAGCAAACAATATGCTGGGCCAATTATTGGGCATCGTAAATCTTTGTTGGGAAACGATATGGAATCCTTTTTTCTGAAGAATTCGCCCTATGTGGCCGAGTCCTGTTGGGGTATTATTAGCGGCTAAGGTTGTGATGATAAGGCACGGTTTTTCGGCTACCTGAGGCACATTTGACTTGATCCAATCGAGATAGATTGCTGGGAAGAACTCACCATGAATCGGTGCCCCGAAAACATAGAAATCATATTGATTAGAAAAGATTGGTTGATCTTCGATTGTAGAAAGTTCCAACGTATGGTTGTGTATGTGCAAATCATGCTTCATTAAATCGAGGATATACTTGGTATTTCCCGTTCCAGAGAAATAGATGGCTAGACCGTTCATGACCGCTCTCCTTACCGTGCTGCAATGACCGCACTGTAAGGTATTATACAGGCGATAGTCACAGAAATAAAGAAAAACCTCTGTCAATCAAAGGTTATTCAGCAAGATTCGCACAGACAGCATACGTAGTGGCAGGTTTCCATGCCTGCCTTTC
>CAZVAO010000114.1:0-6804 GCA_964625175.1 uncultured Clostridiaceae bacterium | reverse complement strand
CAAATTGTAAACTAGCGTTCAATCCCATCCCTTGCTTCGACACCAATTTCATAGTAGTGCTTAATTTCACGCATCTCTGTTACAAGATCAGCAACCTCTACGATTTCTGCGGGAGCATAACGGCCAGTGAAAATTAACTCAACTCCATTAGGTTTTTGCCCGATGACACTCAACATATCTTCAATCGTTACCAGATTGTAAAAATGAGCGACACATATTTCATCACAGATTATGATATCATAACGACCCGATAACATCGCCTCAACACATTTGGCCAGCCCCTCTTGAGCCATAGCAATATCAACAGGATCTGCAGGGTGACGCACATGAATAAAGGTGTCTTTACCAAATTGTTCGATCGTGATGAATGATTCAGGTTGTTGCGCAGTATTAATCTCGCCGTAGAGCTGACCCTTCATAAATTGACCCATATAGGTTTTATAGCCCCTACCCGCGGCACGAAAAGCTAATCCTAAAGCGGCAGTGGTTTTACCCTTACCATTGCCCGTGTACACTTGAACATATCCTTTTTTTAAACCCATAATCTAGCCTCCCCTAATGAAAAATATTTAATCGATTCATTTATTTGCTTCACTGCTCGTTACAAGTGCCATGAAATCATAAACGTGTCGCACGATGCTATTGGACCCTGATGAAATCTCTTTGATTAAATCAGTTGCTACTTTTGTAGCGGCAAGCGCCTCACCTTCACTGATGATGCCGCTTCGGAGAGCTTCTGCCAAATCATCCTCATCAAGCAAGAGTGGCGGTTTATTGACGATGTAAACAATGTCTAAATAGATATCATCAAAATAAACACGCCCATTTTCTAAGCCTTTGCGGGCAATGATATCTATGTAGAGTTGTGATAGTTTCTGTTGCGGATTAAACATGGCAGTGACAACATATTGGCAAGCATCTGGAACAATATGGAGCCACTTAAACCCTTCCCCTATGATTTGAAATCGTCCATAGTCATTCGTCACAAATACATCAGCACTCACTGATTTTATATCCAACAAACCAAGATAGCCCCTAAAGACGGGGCTTTCAATGTATTTTTGAACATACCGACGTTCAATAATTTGTGTGACTTCTGGTCGATCAATAAATTTCTGTTTAATCATCGTCACTCTCTGTAATAACATACTCTTGATAACGATTATAATCGCTAGGGCGGCAGATCATATGGATTGCAATACCATCTCCGTGATATTTAATCTCTTGGATATGTGCATTTGACTTGAAATAGTCTAACAAACGACCTTCACGATAGGGGATTAACATACAACAGTCGATATAGTCACTGAAAATTTCATTGGCAACCATTTCAACCAATTCAGAAACTCCATCACCGTTGAGTGCAGATATGTATATTTCATTAGCAATCTCAACACCAGGCAATGAATCATTGATTAGATCCGCCTTATTGAAAACATAGATTACGGGAACGTGATCTGCATCAATCTGTTTTAGGGTGTCTTCTGTTACCCTACGCTGATGAGCAAAATTTGGGTCGCTACAATCCACTACGTGTAGCAGGAGATCCGCTTCACGCACCTCTTCTAAAGTTGAATGAAAGGCCTGCACTAAATTATGCGGTAGATTGCTGACGAAGCCAACGGTATCCGCCAACAAAAAGGTCTGATCATGGTCTGTCGTAATTTTACGCACCGTCGTATCTAAGGTTGCGAAGAGCATGTCCTTAGCCATTACCAATTTTCCGTGGCTTTCTTCATAGTGATTAATCATCGCATTCATGAGGCTCGATTTACCTGCGTTGGTGTAGCCAACGAGGGCAACGACTGGAATCGCTGCTTGAGTACGCTTCTTGCGGCGAGTTTCACGTTTTTTGGCAATGGATTGCAATTGCTTCGCAATTTTAGCAATTCTGTCTTCAATACGCCGACGATCGAGTTCTAATTTCTGTTCGCCTGCACCGCGGCTACGGTTACCTGCCCCTCCTGTGGATCCACCCTGCCTACTTAAAGCATCTCCAGCACCTCTAATCCGGGGTAGTTGATATTGTAAGGCTGCCATCTCAACCTGTAACCGCGCCTCGCTCGTACGTGCACGCTGAGCAAAGATCTCTAATATGAGAGCCGTACGATCAAAGATCTTACAATCAAAGACCGTCCCTAAATTGCGCAGTTGCGATGGACTTAATTCATTATTGAATACGATTACATCCGCTTCGGTGTGCTCGAGATAAATTCTTACTTCTTCTACCTTACCTGTTCCCATGTAGGTAGCAATATTCACATGAGGCAAGTTTTGAACAACGGAGCCCACCACTTCCATCTCACAGGCCTCGACTAAACTCGCTAACTCGATCATTGAATGATCAAAATCTTTTTGATTTACATTGACACCCACTAATAGTGCCTTATCTAGTTCCAAAATAACATTCTCCTCACAATATAATATGGTCGGGATTCAATCGATAAATCATATCCTTTCGTTCCACAACAACTTCAACCCTCTGATTAAGTGCTTGATCATCTTTGATACGTGTCATAAGTTCACGTGTTGGATTAATGGCAACGGGATTCCCGACTGCCTGGAGCATCGTCCAATCTCCACCTGTGTCACCATATGCAAATGAATTTGCCAGGTCCAAGTTATAATGTTCTAGAAAGTATTCAACGGCCTTCTTTTTGTTACTACTATCCCACATGGGGATCACTTCACCAGTATATATATTATTCTCATCAACTTGATAAATCGTTCCGACATAATCATTGAATTGATGCTTTTGGGCCATTTCGTAAACTAGTTCTGATGGCGATCCCGATACCGCAATGACAATATGACCTTGTGCTAAGTGCCACTTGATGCGATCGCGCGTGAAAATATAGACGCGGTCTCCCTTTTGCTCCACAACTTTACCGGCTATGAATTCAATCTGGGTTTTATGAAGTCCGACAATTGCTTCTGTGTATATTTCGGCAATCTTCAACAGGTAATCGTCGTAATTGCCAATGCGGCGATCCCAATTGTTGTATTTCTCGCGCACCTCATTATACCAGCGCTCTTCCTCAATTATTTCGGACTTAATCAGTTTCTTAAAAATTTCAGTAATCAAACCTTCGCGATACAATGTGCCATCTATATCGAAAAATGCACCAATTTGTTTCATAAACGATCTGCTTCCTTTCTGGGGTATCAGTTGCTTGATTCTATGCAAAACATTGCCATGCAGTTGGTCAGTTGGTCAGTTGGTCAGTTGGTCAGTTGGTCAGTTGGTCAGTTGGTCAGGGTGAGTATAACCCACTGCTTGCCCTGTCTGTGGAGCACCATAGGGCTTGCCCTGTGTGTGGAGCACCATAGGGTTCAGCTATTATTCAACCATCGTTCTACTTACTCTCTGGAATGCCGCTCATACAAGGCACTTCCATTTGGCATTTACCACATCCATAGTATGGACGATGTTTATTCAATATCCGATCAATAAACTGATCACACTTACTATGATTTTTACCCTCAGCAAATGTAATGGCCTGCGGTGGGCAATGAGGCGCACAAGCACCACACATATTACAATACTCGTATGGATCTTGATAAGCTCGATGAGTGGCGGGATAATCATAGCTTGTGATAATACTACCAAATCGACCCGCTATCCCTTTCGCAGTAATTAGTCCTTTGGACAATCCGAATGTGCCTAAACCAGCAATGAATGCTGTATGCCGCTCCGACCAATTGCTGCCATATGCACAATTAGAATCTCTACCACTTGCTGTCCCTTTGTGCCCTGTTTGGCTCTTAAACCGTGGGTCACGGGTTGGTGCGATGCTGCTATAGCCTTTGTTGCGCATTTCTGTAACCAAATAATTCATTAAACCATTAATAAACTTCTGCCCCTCTATCCGCCCGTGTAGCCACTCATTTGCAGGCCAATTCATATCTCTAGAATTCGCTGCCTTTATCTGATCAGTGAAAGGAAAAAAGAAAGACACAACGGTACGCGCATCTGCTAGCCACCAGTTTGGCAATTCGAATAAGCCGTGGCTAATTAGGGGATCGGTCTGATGAATCGTGAATAAGTCATCATCCGCCGCCGCATAACCAATAAGGGGGTCATCAAATAGCCGCATGCCCACCAAATCGGACGTAAGCGCTTCAAACTCAGTCACACAGTTTGTTTCAGTTTGCGCCATGTATTGCGCAATTAAATTATTTATCAAGGGTCATAACCTCCTCAACGACCTAAATTCTCAATCGCTCAAAATTTTGTCACGCATTAAGCTTCAAATGTGCCCCGTAAATATCTCTTCAATAGCTTATTTTGCACCAGGGATCAAAGTAAGAATCTCTGATATGGGCATTAGTAGCGACTCGCTCTCGAAAGCTCTTTCTTCTTTCAGGATTGACTGAGCGACCTTCACCATGGCAGGATAAGCGCCACGAATTAATTGATTGGCGTAGATGACAATGCTGGCCCCCGCAGCCATCAATTCATTCTCTGTTATTATACTATAACTTGATGGCACCACGATTAATGGCACTCGGTTGTCAAATTCGCGATATTTCTCACAAAATTCGAGGATTTCTTGGGGATCTTTGCTCTTACTATGAATCATAATCCCATCTGCACCCGCAGTAATGTAAGCTTGTGCCCTTTGCAGTGCATCCTCAATCCCCGCTTTGAGAATTAAACTCTCTATTCGTGCAATCACCATGAAGTCTGCCGTAACTTGGGCCTCTTTACCGGCGCTAAGCTTTGCTTGAAAATGCTCGATGGTGTCTTGCTTCTGTTTCACATCTGTACCAAACAACGAGTTCTTTTTTAACCCAACTTTATCTTCAATAATGACTGCGGAAACACCAAGCCTTTCAAGTGTGCGCACCGTATAAACAAAATGCTCAATTTTGCCACCTGTATCGCCATCGTAGATAATGGGTTTAGTTGTGACCTCCATAATTTCATTGATTGTATGAAGACGTGATGTCAAATCAACTAACTCGATATCAGGCTTGCCTCTCGTAATGGAATCGCATAGACTGCTCACCCACATCCCATCAAAAGATTTAATGTGATGGCCTTCTTCTACAACCGTTTTTTCAACAATCAGACCTGTCAATCCGCTATGTGCCTCCATAATTCTGACAAGTGGTTTTGTCGCCAAGAGTTTGCGCAGCTGAGCTCTGCGCCGATGCGGCGTTATGCCCGTGCTACTTAATTGCTCCTCTAATCGATCCAAGGCAGGTTCATCATAGCTTGCCACATTGATTAATTTTCCACCCCAGTTTGCTAGAGTTGCCTGGATTAGATCTTTGGAAGGCGGTGTCATATTACTCGCTTCGTACGCTTCATAGATAACAAAGTCTGGCTTAATCTTGACCAAATTATCCCTGCAGTCAAGCGTTTGCTGTTTAAGCACTGCTGTGACACCAGTAATGTTAGAGAAAATCAATTTGCGATTTGCAAAATTAATCAAAGGAACTCGATCATCAGATACCATTGCCTCATCTGACAATAGCCCAATATAGACGTCACCATATTTCTGGGCTTCATTCACGATCCCAATGTGACCATGATGTACGATTCCTGAACGAATCGTTAAATACACTTTGCTCAAAATGCGTCCTCCTCTGGTATGTTGTTGCTTAGCTTTACATCATTACAACTGTATGGCATCTATGCGATCTTAATCATTAATATCCATAGGGACAATCAACCATAGATTGTGTAATTAAGTAACTCTGGCTTGCGATAGTCAACCCCAAATGTATTAACTGAAACCCTTTCAATCAGCACTGGGATTAAAGGTTCATTAATCACAACGCCTGGTACATCAATTCTAACAGACCTTGTGGATACTCTTTGGATGGCTTCTAGCCAATTCCAACCTGCTTTCACTTGCCCGAAACCCGCGTATTTGCCCTGCAAGCGAAGTCCTGCTTCATCACTTAACACCCAGAAAAAGCAGCTAGCAGATGAGACCCGCTTCCCATCTCCGGCCAATGCTAGAGACCCTTGCTTCAATGGAAAATCATTCGCGACGCCATTAGCACAAAACTCACCCCGTAGAGACGTACGCGCTAAAGCATTATCGAAATCTTGGTAGCTGGGCTGAATCACAAAGTCGGGGACAATCCGCTGGATGGGTTGATTATTGTAAACACCCTGCTTAATCATATAGATGAAACTGGCAACCGAATGAGGAGCATATTCAGGAAATAACTCCATAGACACCGACCCGTAATCTCTAATACACATACTGACCAGTGGATGCACGAAACTCCCTCCTTGCTCATGAAGTCTAGTTTGATAACCGTGCAAGAGAATCACACCTAAAAGTCTGAATGACTCCCTATATGGCTGGAACATGCTATTTATACAATTATACTCTGGATTTCACTTTAAGTCCAAAAAGCGAACGTTTGTACGCTTTTTATGGTTACTTCGGAAAATTAAGTTCTCAGAAACCCATTACCACTTCGGCTTTGCCGAGCAATCACTCCCCCTCATCAATCAATAGGGGCTCAGAGATGTCAGAGATGGTGGTTCGTGTGAGTATAAATGCTTTGCCAAACAGTAGCCAAGCGATGGCCAAGCAGTCGGCAAGCGATGGTTTTTAAGGGGTCAGTAGCCAGTTGGTCAGGATAGATCGTGAGTTCACCAAGATCGATATCGCGTAAATATCCTTGAAACCACAACTAATCGTAAAATAAAAGGTCTACTGACGCGCACCGAGACTGTCTGAAGCATAATCGATCAATAGGGACGGAGGTTAGCGATTGACCTTAACAAAATAGGATGCTGGATGCCTGTGGTATCCTTGAAACAGAAAAGCATCG
>CAZVAO010000113.1:0-6811 GCA_964625175.1 uncultured Clostridiaceae bacterium | reverse complement strand
TAATTATCAATAAGTGTTAATAAACATACAATTTTGTAACAGGATTGTAATATATTTCAGATTAATTTGTGGTATAATCGACTAGAAGAATTTGAGAGGAGACAAGAACATGATCACAAGACAGGCAGGCTTATTATTAAATATCGCATAAATACGTCTTCATGTATCTTGTTATCCATATAGGTTACTGAAGGCCATTTCAGCAAGGCAGTAACCTAACTTATATAGGGTGTTTCTTGTCATGCGTATGCGTGGCTTTTTTTGTTTATAAATAGAGGGGGTGGGCTCATGAAGCGCAATCTAACAGAGGGCAGTATTACAAATAACTTACTATACATGGCAATACCCGCAATCATGGGGCAAATCGCACGATCTCTATACGACATAGTCGATATGTTTTGGATAGGACGGATCTCTGCAGCCGCAGTGGCAGGCGTAACCGTATTCACAACCATACTTTTTATGTTTTGGATTTTGAGCAGTATTATTGGTACCTCATCCGTATCATTAATTGCCCAGTCCTACGGAGCAGGTGATCAGAAAAAAACGAAGGAAATTATTGAGCAAACGATTTCTTTTAAGGGTTTAGTGGCTTTCATTACCATGATAATCGTCTTTCCATTGTTGAATACCCTCATTGGCTTTCTAACAAATGATAACGAAGTGATTACTTTGGCTTTGCAATACGGTTATATCCGTCTGGCCTTTCTTCCGATTATGTTTTCATCGGTAACGCTATCGACTGCCATGCGGTGCATTGGTGATTCCAAGAAGCCAATGTATCTTATGCTGATTTCGTCTGTAATGAATATAATCCTAGATCCTATTTTGATGTTCGAAACGGTTCCTTATCTAGGGATAAAAGGAATGGGTCTCGGAATTCAGGGAGCGGCCTGGGCAACAGGTATTTCAGGTTTGGTATCCTTTTTGCTCGGATTCTATTTTCTACTTTCTGGGAAGTCAAACATCAAAATTTCTTTGAAGGGCTTATTCAAATTAAAACCTGAGATTGATAAAAAGCTAATACTAATCGGATTGCCTATTGGTATCGAAATGCTGGCTCGTGAGAGTGCTGGGTTTATTGTTTTGCGGTTAATGTCGACTTACGGAACAAGCGTTGTGGCAGCGATTGGGATTACATTCCGTTTAACAAGTCTGGCTTTTATGATGATGGTGGGATTGACAGATGGCTCAGGCACAATCGTTGGTCAAAACCTGGGGGCTCAGAAAGTAAAACGAGCCATGCAGTCGGCTCAAATGGCAGCATTTCTCGCATTTTCATTTAATTGTTTGCTTTATATTGGGGCATTTATGTTTGCTCCACAAATCGTACAATTCTTTGTAGGTGATGCGGGTGTAATCTATCACGGTACGATTATGATTAGAGTCATGGGATTTGGCATTATGCTACTCAGTATTGGGTTTGGCCTGAGCAGTGCTTTTTCTGGTTCTGGGTACAATACCCCTTTCATGATCGCTAGTATGGTAGCGCGTTGGGGAATCCAAATCCCCTGGCTGTGGATTTCAGTCATTGTATTAAAACTACCTTTCACGTATGCCGTTTTCGGTTATGCCGCAGCTGAAATAACAGAGTCTCTTGTTTTAAGCCTTTATTACTACAAGGGTAAGTGGAAAAAGCACCGCGTGGTGACACGTGAAGTGGTGCTGGACTAAAGTGATTAGGAGTCGTCCATAATCGGCACGTAGGGGGGTGAAGAGGTGAAACGCGATTTGACAATAGGAAGCATTAACGGCAATCTGCTATACATGGCAATACCCGCTATTTTAGGTTCATTGACAGAAACGGTCTATAGCTTAGTGGATATGTTTTGGATTGGTAAAATCTCGGCAGAGGCCGTTGCTTCCATTACGATTTTTAACTCTGTGTACTTTTTAGTATGGGTGCTGAGCAGTATTATTGGTATTAGTTCCGTTTCATTGATCTCCCAGTCTTACGGTGCTGGTAATCGTCAAGAAACAGCAGAAGCGATTGAGCAGACCATTGTTTTCAAGTTCATAATGGCTGTCGGTACGATGGCCGTCATGAGTTTTGCCTTAGAACCATTGTTGCGGTTTTTAACTGATGATCCGCAAGTGTTGCAATACGCCATGAACTATGGGCGCCTCCGAATCTTTTTCTTACCGGTTTTCTTTACTGCTTCGACTTTTATTACAGCGCTACGCTGTATTGGTGATTCACGTAAGCCGATGATTCTAACCATCATGGTGGCCCTGCTTAACATGGTGTTGGATCCCATCTTGATGTTTGATACGATTCCCTTTCTGGGCTTATCTGGATTCGGGATGGGGGTTGCTGGAGCAGCATTAGCCACTTGCCTATCCAGCCTAGTGGTGTTCCTATTTGGGTTTATAATCCTTTGGCGAGGATGGAGTAATATTCAGATCCGAGTTCGTGGATTATTCCATTTCAACAAAGAAATTGATAAAAAATTGATTTTAATTGGATTGCCCGTTGGGATTGAGATGACAGCGCGTGAGATTGCGGGAATTGTCATAATGAAGTTTTTGGCTTCTTATGGGACTGTCATCGTGGCTGCTTTCGGGATTTCATTCCGACTAACTGATTTTAATTTTAAGGTTATGATGGGACTTTATGATGGCGGTGGTGCAATTGTCGGACAGAATTTAGGTGCAGAGAAGGTCCGACGCGCAGAAGAAACGGCTTATGCGGCTGCCCGGTTGGGATTCCTGATTCTGGGGTTACTCGCTATTTTTGTTGCTATTTTCTCAAGTCAAATAATGGGTGTTTTTGTCAATGATGCTGCTGTTATTGCTTCAGGTAGTATTGTCCTCCGAATCTTGATGATCGGATCCGTTATTTTTTGTGTAGCGCTGAGCCTTGGATGTGCGTTCAACGGTGCGGGGTACAATTTCCCATTCGTGATTTCAAGCTTAGTTGGCCGGTGGCTTGTGCAGATTCCTTTCTTATTTGTTGTTGTTCATGTCTTGAAACTACCATACCAGATGGTAGCCGTCAGTTATCTGGTTGCTGAAGTGATCGAGTCATTTATTCTCTACTATTATTTTCGCAAGGGAGCTTGGAAGACACATCGCGTGCAGGCAGCCAGCTAAAGTCGCCACAATCTACATAAAAACAAGGATTAGAAAGGGCACCTCGGATATCCGAGGTGCCCTATTGGATGATTAATCAAGATTTCATATTGTCTTAAAAGCCATACCAATTTAGGATCTGTGGCCCCCAAAAAAGCATAATCAAGCCAGCTAGGGCTAGGAAAGGTCCAAATGGTAGCTTTTCGTGGCGCTTACGCCGACCAGTCAACAGAACATAGATACTGAAAAGGCCGCCAATGATAAACGATATCATTAGAAGTGCAAAGGTTTGTGTTAGCCCAAAATAAAGTCCAAACATGCCACCCAAGAAAGCATCGCCACCACCCATACCGCCAAAGAAAACAAAGATTGCCAATAGGCCAAATCCGAGCACAAAGCCCAACGCTACAGAGATCCAGCTCTGTGTCCCAGCGGTTATTTGCCATATTAGAGCAAGGACGCCGCCAGTAATCGTGAGACGAAACGGAATAATCATATGATCAATATCGATAAAGGTAATAATAATCAAGAGTGAGACCATAACTAAACGCGGGATTAGTTCAAGCTCTAGCCCTGTCAAGTGAAAAGTTAGAGCAAATAGCAGCCCGGTGAGTAGCTCTACAAGCGCATAGCGTGGACTAAACGCTACACCACAATAGCGGCACTTCCCTCGCAACAGAACATAGGAGAGCACAGGGATCATATCAAGGGGACCAAGCACATGGTCACAACTGCCACAATGGGATCGGCCAAAAACGACACTCTGATCAACTGGAATGCGATAGATACAAACATTATAGAAAGAGCCCAAAATTAGCCCTAAGATGAAGAAAAGCAGAATCATCATTAGCATAATAGTATTCCTTTTATTTGTGGTGTTGACGGTTGATAACCAATCGATATCTCTAAAATAGCATATCAGACAATAAAAGAAAAGAATATCAAATATTTTAAAGTTTAAATAGCGTTTATCGGAGTTATGCTCTTACTTCAGACAGTAAATTTTGATAGAATATTATTAAGAGCTGTGAGAGGAACGGGGATATATGTCTAAAATTGCAATCATTTTTACAGGAGGAACAATTGCCTCCCGCTCTAGTAGTAAAGAGAACCTATCTCAACCATCTCTCAAAGGCCAAGATATTTTAGATGGCGTGCCAGAGATCAAAGAGAAATTCAATACAATCATTAATAACTTTGGCAATTATCCGAGTTCCCAGATGGATCCCAAGAAACTTTTGCGGCTCTACCGACTTATTAAAGAGTACTCCCAACGGGAAGATGTCAGGGGCATTGTCGTTACCCATGGCACAGATACCCTTGAAGAGGCTGCTTGTTTTATGGATTCACTCTACTTTTCGCAGAAGCCAGTTATTATCGTTGGGGCCATGCGGAGACATACGGATATCAATTACGATGGTCACGCCAACTTGCTTGATGCAGTTCGAGTAGCGGCTAGTCCCCAAGCCATGGGCTTAGGTGTTATGGTTGTAATGGGGGGGCAGATTCATGCCGCACGGAACGTGACGAAAACCCATACAAGTAACCTGAATGCTTTTCAAAGTTTAGAGGTGGGTGTGCTGGGCGTCGTTGACCAAGAACGCGTTTTTTTCTATCGCCCTATCAAGCGCTTGCCCATTATTGCGCAGCCAAATCGAATTATTGCTAAAGTTGGTTTGATTAAAGCAGTGACTGGAATGAATGGCGATATTGTCGATTTCCATGTAGAGAATGGCTATCAAGGTTTGGTTGTTGAGTCCATGGGACTTGGGAATCTGCCAGCTCCTATGGTGAAATCGCTCCAAGCCGCGCTGGAAGCAGGCGTCATTGTGATTATTTGCTCGCGCTGTTTCTCTGGACGTGTGGGCGTTAACTATGGGAGTGCTGGTAAGTTACATGCCATGGGGGCAGTCTTAGGTGGTCGTTGGAGCGGTCCTAAAGCGCGCATTCGATTACTATTGGCACTCAGTGCTAAGTTGAATAGGGGTGCGGTAGATGCCCTTTTTGCTCAAGATTAATAGCTACGCTGAGTGAGAGCTAGGAGGACATACGGTGACAAATAATAATATTTCCAACTTAATTCCGATAGGCATTGACTACGGAAATGAAATAATTAAGGTAAAAACAGCCACTCAAGAATTAGGAATGGTAAACTTGATTGCTCCGGGGCGCGAACGGCGAAAGCTTTCCGTAGATCGATCTCATCCGATTAATCTACTGGATGTTCAGATTCGTAGCAACGGAGAAGATCTGGGTCGTTGGTTTGTTGGGGGGATGGCATATAAATACAGCCAGAACCGTGCAATGAACCGAGAAGAAGGGGGCAATAAGGCTGATTTCCCTTATATGGCACACTCTGTCCTAACGATCATGGCCTACTCACTTTTTGATCCAAAGGAATTAAACAAGGTTGTTGATATTAAACTAGGCATAGGCCTATCAGCAGAGGAATATTGGCAATATCCTACCCATCAAGAGCTGGTTCGCAAAAGATTGTTGGGGGAGCACACTATCGAATTTTTAAACCCTGCTTTTGAGCAGGCGAAGATTCAGCTCAACATCCATGAGATTATCATCATGCCAGAGAGCTCTGCAGCTGCCCTTGCCTATGTTACAGGAGAAGATCCTAGCATCAGCAGAAGTTCTCTCTATGAGATTGTTGATGCCTATAACCTAATCGTTGATGTTGGTGGGTTTACAACAGATGTAGCTGTACTAGCTGGCGGTGAATTTGAAGACAGCTTTGGGTTTAATTCTGGGATTGCGGAACCACTGAGTTTAATTGCGGAGGCGCTAAGACGCAATTATGATATTGAAGTGAATCGCCAACAAGTGGGGATTGCGTTACGGCGTTACAATGGGGTGCTATTGACTCGTCAGGGTGATAAGATTAATATTGAAGCGATGGGGAAGGTATTCTTCCGAGATTTCACGGTTCATATGGTTAACCGTTTGTTGAAAGTGCTTCGGGACAATGATATTGATAAGAGACAGATTCACAAGGCCTATTTTGTAGGTGGAGGATCATACATGATTCGGGACTATCTTCAAACTTATGTAACGGATCTTGATGTTGAGGTTATTGATGACCCATTAATGGCTAATGTCCGAGGATATTATGTTTCAGTAAGTGGGCGATATCAACAGAAGAAACAAGGTGCCACAACCCAAGATGAAGATGGTGTTTTTCGTAGCTAATACGCTAAAGTATAGGGAAGGTGGATTATATGAAAGTAATTAAAGCAATTCTGGGCATATTGATGGTATTAGGTACAGGTGTTATGGTCCTTGCCATGTTTGCAGGGAGGATCGGTGCCGTCGCAGGCTTAGCAATTATTGTATTACCAGTCATATTGATTATTGTTCAACTTGCGAATTTACTACGTGATCCACATGGAGCAGTAAATTTTGCAACGATTGGGCCGCGAGATATCCCCTCTGATTCTAATGAGCGTTCTGCAGCCGACTATATTATCGAGATGTTAGAAGAGCGCCAGGGGACTCATCGTAAAAGCAGTGGAAAAAATAATGACAAAGCGGGTTCGCGCAGTATTGAGGATTATATGGTTGCAGCTCGTGGCGAGGGTAGTGATTATATCCAGAGTATTCAGCTAACGGAAACGTTGGAAGGGCTTGCTCTCGAAAAGAATCATCAGCTTTATCAAGATGTGCATATCTTAGACATTTTCGAACTGGATGAATCCTATGTTGATTTTGAGATCATCAAGGATTTATTGAT
>CAZVAO010000112.1:0-6910 GCA_964625175.1 uncultured Clostridiaceae bacterium | reverse complement strand
GCTTCTCGGATTCTACTAACGGCATCATCCATCCCCAAAAGCTTAGAAGGGTCATGTAAATTTTTGATGTCAATATCCAGAAAACCTGTCACATCTTCATAAAGAGCATAACCCCGCTGGTTTAAATATTGCATCGCAAGGTTGTTATAAGACATAATCGTTGAAGTTTCGGTTGTGGGCTGACGCAAATGCCAGATTGCTCGTTCTTGCATGTAATCACCTACCAAAATAAACATATTTCACATATTCGCTGTACCTATAATAGAAGACTATTCTACCAAAGAGACTGAATAGCTCGCATCCAGAGTCGTAAGTGCAGGTTTTATTAATTTTATCACATAAAGAAGCGACTCGCCCAATCTAAAAGAAAAAAGCTGAAAATTATCACAATAATCTTCAGCCTAAGTTGTGTATCTTTTTTCAAGAAATTATTGAATCGGACTACTCTATTTCTTGTTCAGCTAATCGCTTCTTCATATACCCCTTTGCGCCATAGATCGCAGCAACAGGATTATGTCCCAGTGCTCGATCTTTGGCAACAAGGACAGTCGTCGGCGCAGCAGCGTATTTGAAAAACAAACTATCGTGACCGACACATAAACCTAATACAACGTTAAACTGAGTCTCTGCTTTATTCATTAATAAAGCCTGTCCGATTGGGTTACACATGGATTCCGGTTCATTTGGTTTAAACTTATATTCCTCTGGAATACCAATCGTTGACTTGTCAATGGCCCCACAGCAACAGACAGCAGAAATAACCTCTAGTCCGCAGCGTTTATAATAATCGCTAACAATTTTAGCTTCTGTGCTGAGTCCGCTACAAAAAACTAATCCAATTTTGCCAAAGCCAGCTTTTTTAGCAAACTCAACTGTCTCCTGTAACCGCGTCCAACGTGTATACCCCGTTTTTTCGACGTAGCATGCCGTAGCAGAAAAATCACGATTCTCTTCCTTTGAGTACTCTTTTTTAACAGCATCCAACCATTCACAATCATAAATGGGACAGTAAGGTGGGTAATTGCCTTTCATCCCTGTACAAGGCTTATCTGGGCATAATGCGCATATAGTCATTGTTGACACCTCATCATTCTATTCATCCTAAGCTCGCTTCTTGAGCTTGCACCATTAACCTGACTCTACAACACATTCATTCAGCGATTAACTGTTCTGCTCTTCTCCAGGCATCGGTCGCGTTTCATAACGCAGAATATCATCATACCCGATTGCTTTGAGTTTCTCAAGATAGTCTTGTGCAGTCTTTTTCTTCATGGGGAATTCACCCATTGTGGCCAATCGGTAGATGAGATGGGCGACCATAATGCTGTCCATTTCAATGGCTCTAGGATTTAGTTTATCTAATGTATCCCAATAAGTATGACCATATCCTCGAGGAGCGCCCGAGGTATTCGGTGCCGAAGAAGAATAAGAAGCCGAAGGAATCCCCTTACAAGCAAAGTAATACATATCAGAATAGAGACTAATTTTATCCCCAACTGCTATTTGCTCCTCATGCATTTCCTTCATTTGTTGACGGAAGAAATCAATCGATTCTGACCAACCTTGCAGTGCGAAAGTCCCGTTAGAACCACGTCCTGCCCCATCTAGATTGAGCATAAAGACAATATTCTCATGCTGGTGGTCTTTAGCGTACATCTCTGAACCAATGAGACCCGTCTCTTCATTCGAAAAGGCAATAAAGCGAATGGTGCGTTTCAATAATTCTTTGTGAGGTGCTAAAGCTCTAGCAGCCTCCATAACCACTGCAACGCCAGCACCATTATCGTTGGCTGATTCGTTGATATCATGGCCATCATAATGACCCCCTATAACGATAATTTCTTCGGATTTCTCTGTCCCTGTTAATTCACCAATGACATTATAGGAATGCGTCGGTTGAACATAGTTGTCACTTTCAATCTTGAGCGTCACTTGCCCTTTGCGAGCAGCTCTTAAAATTTTATGCCCGGTTTCGTAAGAAACGGAAATGGCAGGCACTTCACAGGCTTTGTTAAAGCGCGCAGAGCCCGTCTCAGGAAGACCACCAGGGGCACCGCGCATCCAGACAAAACCGATAGCTCCAGCCTCAAGTGCCCGACCAAGTTTCTCACCACGATGCATCGTGCGATGGTAGAACCTCGGTGTAGCGGTTAAGACCATTGCAATCGACCCTTTGAGTCGCTCTCGGTTATCTTCGTAGGCTTGAGGATCACCATCGCCTAAATAAACCAATGGTGCTTCTACTGTTCCCGTAGGACAGAATGGCAAAGCCATCACGTCTAGTTCTTGTTCAAAGGGGGCTGTCATCGTCAATTTTGTGTTCTTGCGTACCCAACCCGTACAATCGAAGCCTTCTTTAACAACCTTGGTCATTTTAAAGGATTCCATTTTACCTTTAATAAAGTCTGCTGCAGCACGTTCTTCATCACTGCCACCCCAGCGCGATCCAAAGCCATCGACTAAATCCTCTACAAATTTCGCACCTTCACGTGAAAAGTAGAGATCACTAAGAATTTGATTTTTAACATTTTTCATTATAATTCCTCCTTAAAGGGTTTCTAACAGTCTGACAAGTAAAGCCGTCCGATATGGAATATCTTTAACAAAAGCGTGCTCCGTAACGGCATGGCCGCCTGCTCCTACAGCACCGAGTCCATCAATTGTTGGGATCCCAATCGCCGCAGTAAAGTTACCATCACTACCGCCACCTGTTGAGGCTTCTGTGAGGTCAAATCCTAATTCACTTGCTAAACCCTGCGCATGCTTGAACATGGCAACCGCTGTCTCACTGCGGATCATCGGTGGTCGTGAAACGCCTCCTGTAATTTTCACTTCGGCATTGGTGAAAGGCTTTGATTCTAGAACATCCCGTGTGATACGATCACCCTCTTCAAGGGTCTTAACACGTAGGTCGACAGAGGCGTAGGCTTTCGCGGGAATCACATTTGACTTTGTGCCTGCGGTTACCACATTCACACTAACGGTTGTTCCCAGCTCTTTATTAGCCAAGCCTTGGATATAGAGAATTTGGTGAGCCAATTCAGTCACAGCACTAATCCCTAACTCTGGATTAGCACCAGCATGTGACGCCTTGCCAGTGATTTCAATCTTAAATCCACCCACACCTTTGCGGAAGGTTTTTAAGGAACCAAGGGGTGGTACAGATGGCTCTAAAACCATCACGCATTTACAATCTTTGGCAAATTCCTCGATGAGAGGCCGCGACGTGCGTGAACCAATTTCTTCGTCGCTCGTATATAAGATACTAACCTGCTTGTCACCCAGTAAGCCGCGTTCCATGACCTTCTGAAGAGCAAACAAGGCCTGCGCTCCGCCAAGTTTCATATCAAAGACACCAGGTCCGCGCAATATCCCCTCCACATTCGAAAAAGGAATCGTTTCTAACGTACCGAGTGGCCATACCGTATCGATATGGCATAAAATAAGGAGCTTTTCTGCGGCGTCATCTGGACCAAAACTCACCCGTAAGTGATCGCCTTGGATCGGCTGATTGAACCGCTCTGTTTGCATCCCCCTTGCTCTTGCTTGCTCGTCTAAATAATCGACCAACTTGTCGATTGCTGCTTTTTCATTTGATGGTGACTCCAATTCGACTAAGTTCTGCAATACACCTAACATTTCCGGCAGTTGTTTTTCAATTTCTTTGACAAGATTCATCGCCAACACCCTCTCTTTTTCATCGTTCATAACCGTACTATAATTACGACTGACCAATCTTTCTATCGTATCAAGTTGATACATCCTATCTATTCGCTTATAATTTTGATATTCCTTTATATTTCAGCTTATTAATAATGAATTGTCTTGACAAGCAACACGAGTTTTGATAACCTTACTATGATTAAATAGGATACACCTTTAAGGAAGGGTCCAGTGAGGCCACCAAGGAGTTATTTTATTCTGGGGTTAGATTTAACCTTCCTACTGGTGTGTAGGAAGGTTTTTTTGTTTTGCCTTCCGAAAGGAGATTCTCCATGCAAAAGCTTCGCCTCAATCACCTTCTTTCGATCGATGAACTAACAAAAGATCAAATCCTCGCTATTATGGATTTGACCCTCGTTTATCAGGAAATGATGACAAAAACTAAGCGCCTTAACCCTATTCTTGCGGGTCGTACGATTGCACTCCTCTTCTACGAGCCCAGTACGCGAACCAAATGCTCTTTTGAAATTGCCGCAAGTTACCTTGGTGCCCACCCCATAAGCATTAGCAAACAGGGAAGTTCCTTCGTCAAAGGCGAACCCTTGAAAGACACAGCATGGAATTTGATTGCCATGGGCGTAGACTTAGCTGTCATGCGTCATCCTGTATCTGGTGCTGCATATTATCTCAGTGAACACGTCAACATCCCGGTGGTCAATGCAGGCGATGGCATGCACGCTCATCCAACTCAGGCTTTACTCGATCTCGCTACCATGATCCAATATGGTGGGTCGGTTGCGGGCAAAACCGTCACCATAGCCGGTGATATTCGCCACAGTCGCGTCGCGCGGAGTAATATCCATGCCCTGACAAAGTGTGGCGCTAACGTTCAATTAGTCGGGCCCATTACCTTTATGCCTCCTGGGATTGAAACATTAGGCGCAAAAATTATTGACATTAACGATACCGCTGAAGCAATCAAACATTCAGATATCGTCATGGGACTGCGCATTCAAAAAGAACGCCAGTTAGCTGGCTATATACCAAGCGCTGGAGAATACGCTAAGTTCTTTGGAATTAAACCGCTGATTATCGCAGATGCGTCAAAGGATATTATGATTATGCATCCAGGTCCGATGAATCGAGGAATCGAATTAACATCTGAAATTGCAGATGGTGACCATTCTTATATCCTGAGACAGGTACCTAATGGTACAGCAGTACGTATGGCAATTCTCGCACATTTACTGGGAGGTGAAAATCATGCATAACACAATAATTCGCGGTGGCCTCGTTATTGATCCAAGCAATCAGACGCATGAAATTAAAGACTTATACATAAAAGATGGCTTAATAACCACTGCAGATCTGTTTGGTGATCCTAAAGATGCACACATCATCAATGCCCAAGGCAAAGTTGTTACACCTGGATTCATTGAAATCCACGCCCATTTGCGAGAGCCCGGATTTGAGGGCAAAGAGACCTTAGAAACAGGATCCAGGGCTGCCATTCAAGGCGGTTATACAACCGTCTGCGCCATGCCCAATACCAATCCAACACTTGATCGTGACTATTTAGTCAACTACATCAAATTGCGTTCCAAAGAGATTGATCTTGCCAAAATCGAAGTCATTGGTGCGGTTAGCAAAGGTCTTAAAGGCGAAGAGATGGCGGAGATCGGTAAAATGAGAGCTGCTGGAGCTGTAGCCTTCTCCGATGATGGCATGCCGGTGATGAATGCGGGTTTAATGCGCAATATTCTCGAATACAGTATCATGTTTGATGCGGCCATTCTGGTCCACGAAGAGGATCATGAGCTCAGCAAGCCTGGTGTGATGAATGAAGGTGCCGTTGCAACGCGCCTCGGTCTGGCTGGTGTTCCTGGCCTAGCGGAAGAGGTCATGATTGCACGAGATATTTTACTCGCGGAAGAAAGCGGTGCTCACCTTCACATCTGTCATGTCAGTACAGCAAAAGCGGTTGACCTTGTTCGTCAGGCTAAAGCTGCAGGGATCCATGTCACTTGTGAAGTTACCCCCCATCACCTCTTACTCAGTGATGCCTTATTCTTAACACGCCCTTATGATACGAATTTAAAAATGGCGCCTCCACTGCGCACTCAAACGGACGTCGACGCCTGTATTGCGGGTTTACTTGATGGCACAATTGATGCCATTGCAACGGACCATGCCCCGCATAAGTTTGATGAAAAGGATGTCGAATTCAATTATGCCCCAAACGGAATCACAGGACTCGAAACGGCTTTTGCCGCCATTAATTCCAGTCTCATTAAAAGTAATCTAGTGGATCTTGAAACGGTTATCAGCAAGCTGACCTATGAGCCTGCGCAACTTTTCGGCTTAGACCGCGGAACGCTCCAAGTAGGCTCTGCTGCCGATCTTACCATGATCGATTTAGACGAAGAATGGCAGGTTACACCAGCCTCACTCGCTACAAAAGGAAAAAACACCCCATGGCTTAATCAAACACTAACAGGTAAAGTTAAACTGGTTATGGTTGATGGTGTGATTAAATATCAGGAGGTCAACTAATGGCACCAAAAAAGATTTACAAATTACCAGTAGTCAGTAACAAGCAGATTTGCTCGGACATCTACCTCATGACACTTGAGAGTTCAGAATTAGCACAGATTTTGCTACCCGGCCAGTTTATGCATGTGGACTGCGGATCTTCCGACTTCAAGCTGTTGCGCCGACCCATCTCTATCTTTGACTGCAACCCTGTTAAGGGAACCATTGCGATGCTCTATAAGGTTGTCGGCAAAGGCACCACTTGTCTGGCTAATATCAAAGCAGGCGAGATCATCGATCTGATGGCTCCACTCGGTAACACCTTTGCCTTAACAAGCCAAAACCCCCTCCTAATCGGTGGCGGAATCGGTGTTGCTCCCCTGCGCTACTTAGTTAGAGCGTTTAATGAAATGAATATTAAACCAACCGTTGTTCTCGGTTTCGCCAATGCGGATCAAGCGCAAATGGCCAAACTATTTGCGGATGCGGATTGTATTCTCTCCGTTTGCTCGGATGATGGCTCCATTGGTGAAAAAGGCAACAGCTGTCAACTGGCGACTAAATTTATCAAAGACAATACCTTTGATGCCATCTATGCTTGCGGACCTGAAGTGATGCTCAAGCATATCCCTGCACTAGAAGGACCGCGCTACGTTTCACTCGAGGCCTTCATGGCCTGTGGTGTTGGCGCCTGCTTGGGCTGTGCGGTCGAGAA